>JAFZUF010000134.1 GCA_017618475.1 Clostridia bacterium | reverse complement strand
CGTTCGTAGAATTCGGCAATTCGGCTGCTTAAATAGGCGGGGTAACCTTCTTCGCCGGGCAGTTCTT
This sequence comes from Clostridia bacterium, assembly GCA_017618475.1. Taxonomy (GTDB): domain Bacteria; phylum Bacillota; class Clostridia; order Christensenellales; family UBA1242; genus RGIG8050. The sequence continues at coordinate 5,414 of JAFZUF010000134.1, read as the reverse complement.
CCAAACGGCCACTCATTTCGCGTAAGGCTTCCGCCCAACGACTGGTACTGTCGGCCATAATCGCAACGTCGTACCCCATGTCGCGGAAATATTCGGCAATTGTGATGCCAGTGTAAATACTGGCTTCACGTGCCGCCACCGGCATGTCGCTGGTGTTCGCAATTAAAATGGTACGTTTCATTAATGGTTCGCCGGTCTTTACGTCAATCAGTTCGGGGAATTCGTTTAAAACGTCGGTCATTTCGTTACCACGTTCGCCACAACCAATGTAAACTACGACTTGGGCGTCTGACCATTTCGCAATTTGGTGTTGGCAAACCGTCTTACCTGAACCGAATGGCCCCGGAATTGCGGCCACACCACCTTTGGCAATCGGAAACAGGGTATCCACCGTGCGTTGACCGGTAATCAAGGGTACGCTGGTTGCCAATTTACGTTTGATGGGACGGGGTTGACGTACCGGCCATTTTTGTAACATTTGCACGGGTTGACCGTCAATTTCGGCAATCGTATCCACAATGGTAAAATTACCAGATTTAATTTTGGTGATTTTACCGTGCATGCCGTAAGGCACCATAATGCGGTGTTCAATCACGGCGGTTTCTTGTACTGTACCCAACACGTCGCCCGCGGTTACGGTATCGCCAACTTGCTTGGTGGCTTTAAATTCCCATTTGGTTTCACGGTTTAATTTATCAACAGTTAAGCCAGTGGTAATGCGGTTACCGACCAATTCACGAATTGTGGTCAATGGACGACCGATACCGTCAAAAGTGCCGGACATAATGCCGGGCGCTAATTCCATCGAAAGTGGGGCGTTGGTGTTTTCAACTGGGTCACCGGCTTTTAAGCCACCAGTTTCTTCGTAGACTTGGATGCTAGCATGGTCGCCGCGTAATTCGATAATTTCACCAACCAACTTTGCGTCGCCAACATAAACGACGTCATGTAAGTTCGCAGAATCCAAACCGGACGCGACCACTAATGGACCACTGACTTTGATGATTTTTGCTTGATTCATAATTTTTCTCCTATTTTTATTCCCATCGCTTTTTCCATGTTTTGGTTTAATCGTTGCATGCCATAATTATCGTGCGTAATTGTGTCGGGAATGGGCATGATAATCGGGTAGGGTAAACTCGCGCGACTGTCGAGGTATTTACCAATTTGCGCCGCCGTTTTTTCCAAAATTAAAATGATTTTGTAACCGGCGGTATCCAGTGCTTGGCAACGCTTAATCACCGCTTCCGGTTCGGTGTCATAAAAACAGTCGTAACCAATGGCTTGAAAAACTTTCACAATAGCTTGTTCGCCAATCACGGCAATCGCTTGGTTAGAATTGTTCATATAACCCCCTTAAGTTTTCGCGCAGCCACGTAATGTCGTAACCAAAACGTTTACTGATTAACATGGCTTTGATAATCACCAATTCTTTTTCGCGCTGTAAGTACCACCAAAACAACGGGTTTGGTTGGAAGATATTATCCTTGTCAACCGCGCCTAATGTGTCTAAGCGCGTTTGCATGGCGCTTTCGCGTTGTGCCGGTGTCATGTTCGGGAAAATATCTAATTGACCGCGGGGCAGTGTGCCGCCCGGGAAAACCGTTTTCGCGCCTTTGTAGAAATTGCGCACGTTGACCATGTCAACCCAAGTGGTGAAATATTCCCGAATGCTGGGTGTCTTGATTAAATGGATTTGGTTATCAAGGGTAGCAAAAACTGCGTCGGCATTGTTTTCTGTTAATTTATTAATGGCTTGTACACAGGCACGCATGGCTCGGTCTTCGCATAGACTGGTAAAGATTTCTAACGTTTGGTTGCGCGCGGCGTCCAATAATTCGTCGTCATTCGCGAAATCGGTGGGATAATCACATTCTGCCAAAATGCGCAAACAGTCTTCACGATTGGTGGCTGCGGCCATGTCACGAATGCGTTTACGTGTTAAAAGATGGGCATCGCCCTGCATGATAATGCTGGCATTCGCAAAAGTCACGCCACCCGCCATTTACAAAACTCCTAAAATTTTGGCAACCGGTGCCGCCAATGGTTCGCGTAATTCGTTTAAGATGCTGTCCATGTCCAATTCAATGCGATAAGTGGAATTTTCAATAATAATGCCGCTTTGAATCGCGGTAGTGGTGGGTAACTTGGGACAAGCGTGCGCCCAATTTTTGGCAATCAAAATTTTGTCGCCGGTTTTGGCGTACTTCTTAGTGTAAGAATCCACCAGTTCTTTAATTTCTTTATCGGTGGCATGAAGCAACTTTTCGCGGGCTTCTGTAAAAGCTTGGTCAATCAAACCTTGTTCGGCATTAATTTGGGCTTTAATTTTTGACACTTCGTGTGCCAACTGTTGTTGTGATTGACGGTAAACCAAATTGGCTTGACCTTGCTCTAAGGCTTCGACTTTCCGTGCGGCCGCCTGTTCTTTGGCAACAAAAAGTTGTTTTTCGGCGTGTTGCTTGGCTGCGGTAATCATTGTTTTCGCTTGCTTATTCGCATCGCGCAAAATTTTTTGAGTCAATTCTTGTTCGGTCATGGTTACTCCTTAAAGACTTGCCGGTGTGGTTGTTGGAATTAACAGAACGCACAAAATCGAAATGATTAAACCAAACAAAGCAAACAATTCGGTAAAGACCGCCATGGTAATTGCACGACCAATCGCATCGTCACGTTTACCAACCATGACAACCGCGGAAGCGCATACTTTTCCTTGGGCAATCGCAGCGGTGGTACCGGCAATTGCGACCGCTAAGCAGCCACCCAAGACCATTAAACCTTGGTCGATTGAATAGTAGGAACCATCGTTGGTTAACACCGCTTTGACCAAAACCAAGAATGCGACGATAAAGCCGTACAAGGCACTGGACGACGGAATTAATTGCAAAATCAAAGTCTTGCTGTATTTTTCTGGTTTTTCCGCAATGATACCACAGCTGGCACGTTGGACGTGAAACACACCAAACGCGGAACCCATACAGCAACAGCCGACAGCTAACGCGGCACCAATTAACGCAAAAGCATTTCCTCCCATAAATTTTTAATCCTCCTTTCTGATTTATTTACGCGTATCGTTTTGGATACGGGCGTAACGAAGTTTGCTGGCCATAGGAACGAACGGGGTTCCTGTGCCTTCGTAGAATTTACCGAAGAATTCAACGAACTGAAGACGGGCGTTGTGAATGTACGCGGACAAAAGACTTAAAGCAATATTTAAAGCATGGAATAAGATGGCAACGATACCGCCAAAAATGATACCAATGAAACCGGCACCGGCAAACATGCCACACAAGAAGTTGGTAACATAGGCAATTACGCAACCAACTAAGCCAACACCAAATAAGCGGGCATAGGAAAGAATGTCGCTGAAATAATTGACTAATTTATAAGCACCCGAAAACATGCCAAGCATATAACCACCAATGCGGTGACCAATGCCGTTACCAAGCACAACGCCCGCAAAACCAACCAAGGTCACAATCAAGCCGGGTACCATCAAGGGGTGGAACCAGTTCACGGCGGCATAATCTAACGGGATAATCTTTTGAATTAAAGATGGAAATGCCAAAGTTAAGCCCACAAACATGACAAAGTTGGGCAGTCCTTTACACCAAGCCACCACGTGTTGTTGCAAGCGTAATTGGTTGATGAAATTTAATAAATTACCGACCATGATTTGAATTACGCCCAAATATAAAGATAGAGCGAAGAATAAAGTGGCATCGTTACCCAACGGGTCAATGATAGTGCGGTTCATCATAAAGGTGGGTAAGTTCAAACCAAAGAAGCTGTTAAAGAGTAAACCCCACAAAGCTGCAGAAACACCGCCCATGCAAAACAGAGCAATTAATTGGCGGGTGCCACCTTGTGGACGTTTGACCAATAAAATTACGGCGGTAATGACCGAAAGTAACAAACCATACCCTAAATCACCGAACATCGCACCAAAGAACAAGAAATAAAAGAATGCCACGAACGGGTTGGGGTCAATGTCGTTGCGACCAGGTGCGCCATACATCATCGTAATGCTGTTGTAAGGTGCAATCAAAGGAGTGTTATGCACCAAAGCCGGTGGGGTGTCGGTTTCGGTGGCATCTTGAATCGTCACCACAATGTTTTTGTCAGTTTCGCGAATTAATGTGGTAAATTCGTTCGCTATACGTGCAGGAATCCAACCATGGACCACAAAGCAAAGTTTGGTTTGAATGGTACTACCTAAAATTTCCAAAGTATCAATTTCGTTTAACAAGTAATCGTGATAAACTTTTAACAATTCAACTTGTTCTGCTGTTGGTTGGTATTTTTGGGCTTGCTTAGTAAGTTCGTTGGTTAACGATAAGTTTTCTTGTGACAAGTAATCAATTTGTGCTAAAGGGGTGCGTTCAAATTCATAGTAACTTGGGAATGGGGTAAAATTGTAATCTAAAATGGTTTCGGCGATTGGTTGGTTTTCAATTTCACCGGTCATGACGACCACCAAACTTTTATTCGTGGTGGGGTAGGTTTCGTAAATAAAATCTTTGGTGTCGATGTCGTTCGTAAAACGTGTAAAATCAGCGGCGGAAATTAAGCCCGCCAAAACAAACGCGTTTTGGGTCGATTTTAACAAGTGCGCCGGCACCGGTAAGTCGCGAAATTTTTGTAAAGCTTGAATGCTGTTTTGATTTAAATTAATTTGGGTTTGTAAATTAGTAGCATCGATTTTGGCTTGTTCAAATTCGGTCAATAAATTTTCAATTTGTTTTTGTTTCTTGGTGACGTTTTTCAAATTGTGATAAGTTATGTTAACGGCTTGGTTATTGGCTTTCAAATAATTTAAAACACCCGATACGCGGTTCAGTTCGTTGGTGTATTGTTTTTTTAAGTCGGCATCTTCGTTCGACAATGGGTTGGTGCTGCTTTTATGAAAGGTAATTTGAAAATTGCCAGTTGCTTTTAAGGTATCAATCACATTTTTTAAAGCGGTGCGTTCTCCGACCAATGCTACTTTTTTAGCTTTTTCAATCATGATTACGCTCCGTGTACGGCTTGGATAATATAATCCACGGCGGCTTTCATTTTGTTGGCAGGCACGTCAAGTTTCACGGTTGGTTCCGCTAAAGGCTCGGGTTGGGGTAATTTCGCTATTTCCGCCGCAATTTCGGCGTTAGTTTGATTTTCCAACTTAGTCATTTCTTGGTAGGTTTGTTTTTCAATCTCGCGAACTTCAACGTGGGCTTGGGCGATAATTTGTTCCGCTTCGTCTTCAGTATCATGTAACATTTGTAACGTGTCGGCTAACATATTTAACCAGTTTAATCCAACCACCCATGATTGACAAGCAAATTTCATGTGTCAAGCCTATATATATAGGAAATGCAAGACTTTTATGGATTGACCGAACGTGAAGTCGACCAAGCGCGACAACAGTATGG
>JAFZUF010000002.1 GCA_017618475.1 Clostridia bacterium | reverse complement strand
TCACCACTTAAGGTTAAAATTTGACCATCATCAATCCCCGCCGGAATATTAATTTTAGACGATATTTGTTTCTTGACATTACCTTTACCGCCGCAAGATTTACATTTATCGGTAATCACTTTACCAGTACCATGACAAACCGGACAAGTAACCACATTTTCAATCATGGTAAAGCCACCCAAACGTTGAGTTTGTTTGACTTGACCGACACCATGACAGTAACTGCAAGTTTGCATACAGCTGTCATCTTTTGCGCCGGTACCATGACAATCCGGACAGCGTTCGTTACGATTGAAAATAATGGTCTTGGTCGTACCATTGCAACTTTCTTCAAAGGTAATATCTGTGTCAATCACAATGTCACTGCCACGGCTGGCGCGTGCCCGTGAACGACGCCCAAATAATCCATCTAAACCACCCTGGTCAAAGATATTTTCGAAAATATCCCCGAACCCACCAAAACTGCTGAAATCAAAACCACCGAAGCCCGTACCACCGGCACCGGCACTACCAAAACTGGGACCTTCCGCCGAACCGAAGCGGTCGAAATTGGCTTTCTTTTGCGGATCACTTAATACTTCGTAAGCCGCGTTGATTTCCTTGAATTTTTCTTCCGCCGCTTTGTCATTGGGATTGGCGTCGGGATGATATTTTTTCGCCAAACGGCGATATGCCGACTTAATTTCGTCGGCACTCGCAGTTTTGCTTACTCCTAATGCTTCGTATGGATTAGTCATTATTTGTTGTCATGCACTTCGCCTGATTCGGCGTTGGCGGCTCCTTCTGCTCCTTGCGGATTCGCACTTTGATAAAGTTTCATTACGACAGCTTGTGTCGCTTGTGTAAATTCACCCATCTTCTTTTTGATACTGTCAACGTCGTTATCGTCGGCAATGTCTTTCTTGAATTTTTCCACGGCGTCGGTCAAGGTTTTCTTATCATCTTCACTCAATTTTTCGCCATTTTCACGTACCAATTTTTCGATACCCAAAATTGCACCATCAGCCATATTTTTGGTATCAACCAATTCCTTACGTTTTTGGTCTTCAGCGGCATTGGCTTCCGCTTCTTTAATTGCTTTGTCAATATCTTCTTTCGACATGTTAGTGCTGCTGGTAATCGTAATTGATTGTGATTTATTGGTTCCTAAATCTTTCGCCGAAACCGAAACAATACCGTTCGCATCAATATCAAAAGTAACTTCAATTTGTGGTACGCCACGTGGTGCCGGTGGAATATCGGTCAACATAAAGCGTCCCAAAGTTTTGTTATCCGCGGCAAATTCACGTTCACCTTGCAAGACGTGAATGTCAACACCCGGTTGATTATCCGCCGCAGTCGAGAAGACTTGACTCTTTTTGGTTGGAATGGTTGTGTTACGTTCAATTAATTTAGTGCAAACACCACCTAAAGTTTCAATACCTAAAGACAATGGTGTTACATCAAGCAACAAAACATCTTTAACATCACCGGCCAAAACACCACCTTGAATCGCGGCACCAATCGCCACGCATTCATCAGGGTTAACGCCTTTAAATGGATCTTTACCAGTTTTCTTCTTCAATGCATCAACAACGGCTGGAATACGGGTTGAACCACCAACTAAGATAACTTTCGCAATATCGTTGAATGTCAACTTCGCATCTTTCATACATGCATCAACGCATTTCATTGAACGATCAATCAAATCTTTGGTCATATCGTCGAATTTTGCACGAGTCAAATCAAATTCCAAGTGTTTTGGACCATTCGCATCGGCAGTAATGTAAGCTTCACTAACCGTAGTTTTGGTCATGCCGCTTAAATCAATCTTGGCTTTTTCGGCAGCTTGTTTCAAACGTTGCATTGCCATTTTATCTTTACTTAAATCAATACCGTTCTTGGCTTTGAAGTCTTCCACCAACAAATCAATAATACGTTGGTCGAAATCATCACCACCCAAGTGCGTATCGCCGTTGGTTGCCAAAACTTCAAAGACGCCATCCGCCAAATCCAAGATTGAAACATCAAACGTACCACCACCCAAGTCGTAAACCAAGACTTTTTCGTTCTTGGTGCCGTCTTTATCCAAACCATAAGCCAAAGCTGCGGCGGTTGGTTCGTTTATAATACGCATTACTTCCAAGCCCGCAATTTTACCAGCATCTTTGGTCGCTTGACGTTGGCTGTCGTTAAAGTACGCCGGAACAGTAATAACGGCTTTGCTAACTTTTGCATCCAAGTATGCTTCCGCATCAGCTTTTAATTTGGAAAGAATCATCGCCGAGATTTCTTGCGGAGTGTATTTTTTACCACCCATGCTAACTTTTTCGGCGGTACCCATTTTACGTTTAATTGAAATAATGGTGTCTTCCGCATTAGAAACGGCTTGACGTTTCGCCACTTGACCGACGATACGTTCCCCCGCCTTGGTTACACCAACCACAGACGGAGTCGTACGACTGCCTTCGCTGTTGGCAATGACCACAGGTTCACTGCCTTCGATGACCGCGACACAACTGTTGGTTGTTCCCAAGTCAATCCCAATAATTTTATTTGTTGTTTTCATTTTTTTCTCCTTTTTCTTTTTTACTTTATTTTTTATGAAAATGTTGGTTCAGGTTTTCGTTGATTCACTAGGCTCCCGAAACTTTGACCATGGCGGGTCTTAACACGTGACCATGGAAGGTAAATCCGGCCTGCCATTCTTCCAAAATTTGGTCAGGCGCGACACCGTCCACTTTTTCCACTGCTGCCGCATTATGCAACTTTGGATCAAACGGTTGGTCTTTGGTTTCGATACGTTCAATACCTACTTTTTGGAATAAGTCGTCTAACTTTTTACGAATAATTTCAAATCCGGCCAAATCTGCGGGATCCGCAATCTTTTTACCGGCTTCCACTACTCCGTCAAAAATTGGTAACAACAGATTAATCACGTAAGTTTGTCCGTCTTGGAAAGCGGCCGTTACGGCGTTTTGATTGCGACGCTTGTAGTTTTCAAATTCAGCCTTTTGATACTTGGCTAAATCCAAATTTGCTTTGGCTTTCGCTTCCAAATCCGCAATCAACTTTTCCATATCTGACAAGCTTTTCTCGGTTGTTGCTTCCGTATTTGACTTAGCTTCTGCCGTTTGGACGTGCTCATTTTTTCCCTTCGTCATTTTTACCTCCTGTCTTATCCGTCAATAAACGTTGCTCTTTAGTTTGTGATAACAACGCATACAAGGCAATGATTAATTGCTTATAATCAATGCGGTCAGGACCCACCAAGCCAATACTAGCAACGTTTTCACCACAAATATTGTAGTTAAACTTCACAATTGAACTGTCTGCCAATAATTGGTCATCGATTTCGGCACCAATTACCACAGTATCTTCGGCATCCAATGCTTTACTCATCGTTGCATCATCGCTAACCGCCTTACTGATCTTACGTACACGTTCAATATCGTTATACTCCGGAACTTCTAACAATTTAATCGTGTTCAGGTTACGGTTAATGTTGGTGTCGATAAAGCGTTCCAGTTGCTTGCTGATACCTTGGCACAATTCGTCAAAGAACGATAATTCTTGACTGATGGTTTTGGCAATGTTGGAAAGATTTTCCATCATTTCACGCAAAGTCAAACCACGCACCTTGGTATTCAACGCCGCACTGGCATCTTCGGCTTGCTTATCCGTTAATGGTTCGGTCGTATGTAACGTACCATTTAAACTGCCGGCGCTGGTCTTAATCAAAATCATGGTATCACCTTCCACCAATGGCACCAAAGTTACATTTACCACATGTAATGTCGCAAACTTGGTTTTAACAACCACGGGGAAATTGAACGCTGCCGAAATCTTTTGGGTTAAATCTTCCACAATCTTCGGCAAACTTTGCACACGTTCGGAAACCGTATTCGCAGCAAACGAAAGTTCGCCTGCTTTAATGTTCATCTCGCCCAAAACTTTGTTGACGTACGCGCGATAGCCCATGGTTGTGGGCACACGTCCACCACTAGTATGCACTTGGCGCAAGTAGCCCATTTGTTCCAATGTCTTCAAATCGTTACGAATGGTCGCCGACGACTTTGAAAAATCACTGCGGCTGGCCAAAGTTCCCGATGCGATTGGCGTAGCGTTGCGGATATACTCTTCCACACTAACAATCAACAGATTTTCCAACCTATCCGACAATTTTGCCATTTGCTAGCATTCACCTCCTTGTACTGCTAATATTATATGCATTTTTTAGCAATGTCAACACTTTTTTGCCAATTTTTTTAAAAAGGGGTTTTCAGTACAAACCCCACTCCGCCAATTTTTCAAAACCGCCTAACTTCTGAACGTAATCACGCGCGATAGCTACAATTTCTGGATACGGTTTACCGTCTACTACGGCATCACCAATTGCACAGGACAACTCCACCGGTTTACCAGTAGCCTGTGCTTGCAAGAACGCATAAATATTGATACTAACGTCAGCCTTGGACAAATCTTTACCATTAATACCTCCGCCAGTTACACTGTGCCCAAGGTCGCTACCCAATTTACGATTGGTGGCACCAGTATCAACATCGGTACCACCCGTCCAATCACCCAACGGATTAACCACCGTTTGATAACCTGCGGCATCGTATTGTTTTTTTAAATCGGCACTATTCGCGTTACTTTGGCAAATCACCAATTTTTTACCATCCAATACATATTTACCATCAAACGGATATTTTTCATAAATTTCGCGAGCAATTTTAGATAAAGTCTTTTCCTCTTGACTTAATGGCAAACCCTTAAAGATGCCATTATCACCACAGCGCAACCCTTCACTTTGGTTTTGTGCCAAAAACGGATCTTGTGGCACCACTTTCAAGCGCACTTTCAAATTTCCCGCAATGCGACGCACGATGGCAACCACCACTTTACGCGGTAACTTCACACTGCTTTCGACAATAATTGTACAAATACCGTGTC
>JAFZUF010000133.1 GCA_017618475.1 Clostridia bacterium | reverse complement strand
CAAATTAAAACCATTGATAAAATGCGTCTAAAAAATAAAATTGCTACAATCAACACAGTTGACCAACAACGTGTCGACCGGGCGGTAAAATTAAGCTTAAGCCTTACCAATTATTAAAACTGCGTTCGTGATAACCACCAAAATAACCCAATTCCATCAAAAAGGAACTTGGAATGGTACGACTGATTTCACCGTTTAAAAAACGCGCGCGCGCATAAGAAATATTTAGGTTACGCATCGCCCGGGTAATTGCCACGTAAAGCAAACGACGCTCTTCTTCCAAGACGGCATCATTATATTGTGATTTATAGGACGGAAACAAACCATCTTCCATGCCAACAATGTAAACGTTTTTAAATTCCAACCCTTTGGCGCTGTGAATTGTCGAAAGAATCACATGATCGGTTGCATCGGGGTTTTCGCCCCCCGCCAAAGTTACACTTTGTAAGTAACTGCTTAAATCGGCGTTTGGGTTGAGTGTGGCATATTCCCGAATTGAGCCGCACAATTGGTAAATATTTTCCAAACGACTTTCACTATCGTTTTTTTCGTTTTCGTAGAAATTTTGTAAACCGGTAACATCGACTAAATCGTCTGCCAACGGAATTAAACCTTGCTGCAATAATACTTGTAACTTTTGAATTATCTTCGCAAAGTTTTGAATCGCGGTCTTGGTTTTGGCGGTAACGCCAATATCGTATTCATCAATTTGCATCACGACTTGAAAAGCGGATAAATTATGCTCACGGGCATAAGCTTTAATTTTTGCATGACAAGTTTCACCAATACCCCGTTTTGGGAAATTAATCACGTTAAACAAAGCAACTTCGTCATCTTGGTTAACTAATAAACGCAAATAATCCAAAACAATTTTAACTTCGGCACGTTCATAGAATTTGAAACCGCCCCAAACGACGTACGGAATGTTATACATGCGCAATGCTTCTTCAAAGCGGCGGGACAACGCATTAATACGCATTAAAATAGCGGAATCCGACCAAGTACCACCATTGCGACGATTTTCCAAAATATGGCTGATAATCCCCAACGCTTCTTGTTTATCATCGTAGTAGTCTTCGTAATTGATTAAGCCATCATTCAAATTGCTGTATAAATTTTTGGTAATACGATTATTGTTTTTAGCAACTAAACTACTGGCTAATTTGACAATGTTACACGAACTGCGGAAATTTTCTTCCAAGCGATAAATTTTTTCGTCGGGAAAGTCCACTTGAAACCGGTTAATGTTTTCCACACTGGCACCACGCCAAGAATAAATGCATTGGTCTTCGTCACCCACCACCATAATATTGCGGTGCTTTTGCGCCAGTAAAGATACGATTTCGTATTGAGTTTCGTTGGTATCTTGAAATTCGTCAACCAAAATATACTGAAAATGATTTTGTAATTTATCACAAACAACGGCATTTGTTTTCAACAGTTGCAAAGTTTCCAACAACAAATCATCAAAATCGTAAGCATTATTTTTTTGTAATTGTTCGCGATAAGCATTAAAGATTTGAACTAAAGCATCGTGGTTACTGGTAAATTCCACAATGCCGGTAGTCTTCCAACGCGACAAGCCATCAACAGCCGCCTTATATAAATCACTATCAACTTCCTTGAATTTATCTTTGATAATATCTTTCAAGACTTTATTTGTATCCGCGGTGGCATAAATCGAAAAGTTTGGTCGTCCACTGTTTTTGCGTAAAAGTCGCACGCAAAAACTGTGGAAAGTACCAATAAAAGTATTAAACGGTCGACCAAGCATTTTTTCGACACGTTCACGCATTTCGTTACCCGCTTTGTTAGTAAACGTCAGCGCAACAATCGAACTTTCGGGAATTCCACTTTGCAATAAGTGTAAAAGGCGCGTAGTTAATACCCGTGTTTTACCGGAGCCCGCCCCAGCGGTAACCAACATTGGACCCAAAGGCGCATTGACAATTTCCGCTTGAGCAACAGTTAATCCCATGCGACCAGTATACTACATTGATATTGTTTGACAATTAAACTGTTGCTCTTTTTCGTAACGTTCCCGGTATTATTGCAATTTATTACTTAAACCAAAAATATATCGTTGACGTGCTCCTTCATCCATATTACGCATTAAGTTTTGGTCAATTAAGGTTGCTAAGGCATTTTCGCCGTTACCGGCGGTAAATATGGATTTTATGCGTGCATATTCGGCTTCTTCTTCCGGATTGGTTATAGCTGCTAATTGTTGTTTGGTATGGTCAACCAAATATTTTTTAGCCGCAACCGTATCCGCCCCTTGGTTTTTAAGGATAGTTAACGTTTTTTTTCGACGCAACTTTTCTTCTTGCCAAAAACCTGAAGATAATCTTTTGAAAGCCATCTTCGCCATTGTTCTCAATGCAGAGTTTTCCGCACTCATTTTTACACCCCCATGATTAATTAATTTGTGTTTCGCTTGTTAATTGTAGGATAAAAAATGTGTAGATATTTGTCTAATAAAATCGTTCGACATGTTTCGACATATAACAAAAAGCGACACGGTGATTCCAGTGTCGCAATTTGTTTTGTGTGGCTTTTATGGATTATTCAGCCTTTGACGAAGTTTGTTTTTTACTGCAACAACCTTTCGTCTTTGATTTAGCTGTATGTGCCATTGTCCACCTCCTTCGCCCGGTTTGTTGCGGGCTGTTATTATCTTGTGCAGAATGGACAATCTTATACGATTATTTTTTGATAACTGCTTTGATACGACGAACACCCGCACTGCTGCTTTCTTCTTTCACAATTTTGAAACTAATTAAGTCTGCGGTGTTTTGTGCGTGTGGACCACCACAAATTTCCATCGAAACGTCACCAATTGTATAAACCTTAACCATTTCACCGTACTTATTTGCAAACGAACCTTCTGCTCCTAAAGTTTGGGCTTCCTTTAATGACATTTCTTTCATTGTTACCGGAATTTTACGTTGAATGGCATCATTAACAAATTTTTCCAAGAAAGTAATTTCTTCTGGTGTTAATTTATGGTCGCAGTTAAAATCAAAACGCAAACGTTCAGGAGTAATATTACTACCTTTTTGACGCACTTCACTGCCTAATAATTTTTTCAAACCCGCCAAAAGTAAGTGTGTGGCGGTATGCAAACAAGCCGTTTCTTCGCTGGTATCAGCCAAGCCACCCTTAAATGTACCCGCCGATGCGGTGTGGCTTAATTCGCTGTGTTTATTTTTAGCAACATCAAATTCGTCCATATTAATGGTTAATCCATTTTCGGCGGCCAATTCTTGCGTTAATTCAATCGGGAAACCAAAAGTTTCATACAAGCGGAAAGCCGTTTTCCCCGACAGTTGTGTATCCTTCAAATATGGTAAAATTTTATTAAATTCGCGGATGCCCTGTTCCAGGGTTTTCGAAAATTTATCAACCTCATCTAAATATGCTTTGGTTACATTTTCGTCAATTTGATAAATTCCCTGAAAGAAATCACGGTAGAATTGAATTAATTTGGCGTAAACGTCACGAGTACAACCTAACTGGTTTGCCATGCGCACAGCACGACGAATTAAACGACGCAAAACATAACCTTGGCCATTAGGAGAAGGCAAGACACCGTCACTTAAAATCATTGTAGCGGTTCGGGTATGTTCTACCAAAACACGAATTGGTTTCAAATTATCTTCATATTGCAAGCCACAATCTGCAACAACAATTTCAATTGCGGGCGCGAAGGCTTCACTTTCGTAAACATTTTTGTAACCATTAATAAAGCACAACAAACGTTCCAAGCCCATACCGGTATCAACGTTACGTTGCTTAGCCGGCATAGCCTTACCGCCTTTTTCATGAATTACATATTGCATGTAAACGTCATTGCCAATTTCAACGTACTTACCACAGCTGCAACTTGGATTGCAATTCGGCGAACATGGTTCTTTACCCGTATCATAGAACATTTCACTGTCCGGACCACAAGGACCGGTACCACTGGCCAATTGCCACCAGTTTTCACTCTTGGGTAAAAACCAAATACGATTTTTGGGAATACCAACTTGGTGCCAATATTCAGCGACTTCGGTATCGCGTGGTGCCACTTCATCACCTTCAAAGGCGGTTACACTAATGCGATCTTTTTCTAAACCAAGATATTTAGGATCGGTTAAAAATTCGTACGACCACGCAACTTTTTCTTTTTTGAAATAATCACCAAGTGACCAATTTCCCATCATTTCGAAAAAGGTTAAATGGCTGCCATCACCGACTTCGTCAATATCGCCGGTACGAACACATTTTTGGATATCGCAAAGACGTTTACCAGATGGGTGCTTTTCGCCTAACAAAAATGGCACCAATGGTTGCATGCCAGCAGTAGTAAACAAAACACTACCATCATTTTCCGGCACTAAAGATGCCGATGGAATAACTTTGTGTTGATGCGATTGATAAAAGTCAAACCACATCTGACGTAATTCATGATATGTAATTTTACGCATAATAGGACATTATATCACAAATCACCAATTGTGTCTTCATATTTCAACGATTTTTCTTCGGGTTTATCTCCAAAACCAACCTGTTTTAATAAATCCATAATAATATCATTCGGATTATCCGTAGATTCATTAGCATCTTTCTCGTTAAGTTCCTCTTCGCTTGGTATCGCTATATTTAACTTACGAGCAATTTCCTCAACCAAGGAAACTGGTTTTTCTTCAGTCGATGTTTCTTCTTGTGTCGGTACTTCTGATTGATTTGCTTCATCATTTGCCACAGTTGGTTTAGGCATCTCCGGATTAGAACGTTCAACAATTGTACGACGTGGTAATACTGGTGGCACATAGCCTTCATCAAATGGCGACAAGGTTTTATTTGTTGTTGGAGTATTAACATTTTGCGCACTTACTGAATCGGATTTCGTTACATCCTTTTCAATATTGGTACTAGGAGCAATTTCCGACGGTTCAT
>JAFZUF010000132.1 GCA_017618475.1 Clostridia bacterium | reverse complement strand
TTGTGTTTTTTAAATTTAGCACTTGTACTTATAATTAAAAACAACACTGGTATGATTCTAGCATCAACA
Source organism: Clostridia bacterium (assembly GCA_017618475.1). GTDB lineage: Bacteria > Bacillota > Clostridia > Christensenellales > UBA1242 > RGIG8050. Next base: position 2,119 of record JAFZUF010000132.1, on the reverse strand, counting down.
TTGTTTATGCTAGAAATTATCACTTTATTCACATTTTTTATAATTTCAGGCAACCCAGATGGCTTTTCTGCAATATGGATTGCAATGCTACCATCATGCGGTATGCTATTATTTGGTGTTAAAAAGACATCTATACTTTGTGCAGTACAATTTGCAATACTAATATTTTTCTTTTGGATACCAGTTGGCTCACAATTCCTTCAGTATGATTACAACGCAACATTTATGACACGTTTCCCTATCTTATATTTAGCATTTTTTGGTATTTCTGCCCTACTTGAAACAATACGTATGCTTACTCAAAAAGAACTAGATAACCTTAGAGAAAAATACAAGTATTTATCTGGGCATGACCAATTAACAAAACTATTAAATCGTCAAGGACTTATGGATTCAGTAAAAACAATAAAACCGAATGAAAATCAAACTGTTTTTATGCTTGATATTGATAATTTTAAAAAAATAAATGACACTTACGGGCATAATGTTGGTGATATTGTACTTTCAGAAATGGCAAAACTAATTATTGCCGAAGCACCTAGTGCAAAAATTTGCCGTTGGGGTGGCGATGAATTTATTCTATGGTTCCCAACTGGCGGTGGAGATGTGGAAACTTTAAGAAAAGATATAGAACAATTAGCAATTAGAGTGCCAAATAGTGATAAAATTGTACACATAACTGTTAGCGCCGGTGTCGCAAGTGGTGACTTTAAAATAAATGAATTGATAATTGCTGCCGATAGTGCATTATACAAGGCAAAATATCTTGGACGTAATCGCTCAGAATATTAAATAATACTAATGACCTTAACGGGTCATTTTTTATATTTATTTAAAGTAATAATATATAAAAATGGTTTCTTATTTAAAAAAACTAGGTTGTTACACCTAGTAATTTCAACAAACCGAACTAACGACTTGTTACACCAATTATTATTTTATCTTTATAACTTGAAACTAAAACACCATAAGGGTCACCATTTATACCAATACTAACTTTAGTCATTTCCTTAACTTTAAATGAATTTTTTATCGTATCTTTTAATTTTTGCATATCCCGTTCAGCCATAAGCTCTTTTAAATCATCTATATCTGTTATTTCTTTTTCTTTTAAAACATTATGTACAAATTTAGGAGTTACATAATCAATAGAAATCTTATCTTTACTATAAGTACCAAATATAAAATCATCTAAAGTTAGTTTAAACATTTGGACTACTTTACCATTGTCTATTTTGCAAATAGCATCACTTAAAACACATTTGCCATATTCATCTATTATGCAATAGCAATTTTTACCAGAACTTTTGGCTTCATACATTGCTTTATCTGACAAACGATATAACTTATCAAAATCTTCATCTCCACCAACAAAAAGTGCGACACCAAAACTTACCGAAATAATATCTAATTTGGAAGCAGATTTGATATTGTCATTTAACAAATTTAATCTACTATATAACGAATACAATGTTGGTGCTGAAAACAACACCATAAATTCATCACCGCCAATTCTACCTATAAGGTCTCCACTTCTAAAAGATTTTTTAATACCTTTTGCTACACCACGTAAAACTTTATCACCAACAGCGTGCCCATAAATATCGTTGACCTGTTTAAAATCATCAATATCAATAAAAATTAAAGCATTCCAATAATTTTTATTTAATTCATTTAAACTTTGTGTTACCATCTTAGTAAAAGTATGCCTATTATAAACTCCTGTTAGCACATCATGCGACGCATTATATTTAATATCTTCAGATGCCCTATATGTATCATCAATATCAGCAAATGTTATGTGTGCAAAAGTTTTATTACTAATTAAATGTTTTGCATAAATTGCACTAAATTTAAACCACTTTTGTATGCCATCCATATCTTGTATTAAAACATCAATTAAATCATTAGTATTGTTTTCGTTATATAGTTTAAATAAATTATCCTTACTTAGTACAGTACGCAACTTGTTAGCAGTACCATCACAACACAAACTAGCAATATAATTTACCTGCTCTTTTAACGCCTTACTTTTAATAGCAAATTTACCAGAAGAATCCAAAACAAATTCATCATCAATATTTATTATAAAATATGAATTGCCTTTTGAAATGCCATC
>JAFZUF010000131.1 GCA_017618475.1 Clostridia bacterium | reverse complement strand
GGGGTTATAGATACAGCGCACGCTTCCCCTACCGCTTCGCTACGGGGCGCATCGCACTGCATCATGCGTCATTGTACGTTTGTTAAATAGTAAGCCATACATAAAACGGCTGTATGGCTTCGTAAGTCATTGCGTTGTCATAATATACGCGGTTGTCGGCCAACGCATTTACAAGGGCTGTAAAAAATCGCTTTTGCTTTTTAACTAAAAGCAATTCACGTTTGTACTTGTACTGTAATATGTCGCAATAAATACGCCTGCTATTATCAACACGCATGTTAACGTAATAAAAGCCGTTATGACACGCAATTTTAATTGCTTGGCTGTTAATACTCAATTGACAATATAAAACAGCGTCAGCAGGCATTTTACACGGTTTAAAGCCTGTTTCAGTTTTATAAGCGTCTTTGTAAATGTAATTGCCGTAAGCAGTACCTTTTAAAAGGTTATTCATTTTTAAGCCATAATCGCTTTGCGTTTCTTCTTTGTTATTTATTTGCTGTAAAACAAAACTGCCTTGCCTGTATGATTTAATGCCCTGCCATGACGACGGCATAGGCTTAATACCAAAGTATGTAAAAATTGGGTTGTTAATACTTTCTTTATTACCAATTAAAACACAGCGTACTTGGTGTTCGCGTTTACTACTAAATAATATGTCTATAAAGTCGTTAGCAATGTTACCAATATAACGCCTGTACTTTTGTTGTGGTTTTGTAAACTCGTCAAATATAATTGTGTCAACGTCCACGTCGTCAGCACTACGCATTGCGTCAGCATCACTTAAAGCAAATACCTTTAAAAACCATTGCCAACGCGTCCACTTGCCGTTTTTACGTTTTACACGATAATAAAAGGTATTGCCTTGCTGTTTCATGTTGCCGTCTTTATTTGTGTCTTTATCGTAAATTGAAATACCGCAGTATTTTTGTAAGTCTTTACTGCTATAAAACGTTGCTATGGCTTCTTTTACTTCTTTCTTAAATAAACGTAGCCATATAGTTTTTTTACCATGCTTTAAAGCGCGACGAAATGCGCGCTTTTTAAATGTCCATGTTTTACCATAATTGCGGTTTGATAAAATGGCCGTAATAATGGCATTAAAGGACAAAGCGCGCAAGCCGTCTTTATCGCCGTAATGTTTTTTAGTTATTTTAACTTTCATTATCTATATCGTAAATAAATATACCGCGTTTTAATTCGTTTGTAATAAAGTTTGCATCGTCGCTTTGTACGGCTTCTACTTCGCACTCGCATTGTAAAAAGTCGCGGTAGTAACTATTTAATTTTGGGTAGTTAGTGTCGTTTAATAAGTCGTCAAGTGATGCAATGTAAGTTTTTTCATATTGAAGACCATAAACACCCGCGTTTTGTTCTTCGTCAAAAGCACTATCGTAACTTACATAACAATAAGGGCTTTGACAATACTTTGCTAAGGTGTTTTCGTCGTCGTCAATGCTACGTGGTAAGCCAAAAGTGTGCATTGCATCGCCACCACCAATTGCGTTTTCAAAACTTGGGTTTTGCGGTATCATGTCAGCAATGCCTTTTGTAACACCTAACCCCGCCATTACACCGCCTGCACTACCACCACCGCCACGCGTAAAGTCGCTAATAGCACCTTTACCCATGCCAACTGCTTGCGACCAACTACGTGCAAATAAACGTAAGGCCGTTGTTTGTGAAGAATTAGTATTTAAGTATAATTCAAACATGTTTGTAACGTCTTTAATGCGTTCGCCTTGTGAAAAAATAACTTTTAATTCGTTATCGTCAACAATATATGTGTGGTGAAAGTTTAAAACAAGTTTGTTACTACTTTTTTCGTAATATGGTTTTAATTTAAAGCCATTTAAAAAACTACCTGCATAATAAACTTTATTAGGCGTTACGTTTTCAATTTTATAATTGTAGTAACGTGTTTGTGGCTCTAAATAAGTTAAGGTAATACTTGTACTATAACCACCATAACTGCATGATGCACTTATTGACATTGCGCCAAAGCCAACGTCAACTTTTTGGCTGTCAACAACCCATGCTTTAATTACTTGTGCGTCTAGCGACCCTAAATTGCCTGTTACGCTTTTAATTGTACCTACTGCGCCCGCTAACAATTCTAAGTAACTATCATATTTAAAAGCACTTGTAATATGGGTTTTTAAGTCGTCATAAACCCATTTTGCAGTGTCAGTTAAAAACATCATAGTACGGGTTGTTTTATCAGTACCAAAAACTTGCTGTGCAATGTTAAATTGAAGTAACACAGCAATTGATACATGCTGTGCGCGTATAACGTGTTCGCCTTGTTCTATAAAGCCGTCATAATAGCCAATATCATAATCGCCAATTGTGTGCTTTACTTCGTCATAAATGCCATTACCTAAAATGCGGTTGCTTCTTTTAATATCAAGGCCATAAATTGTACATTTTTCAATGTTATTGC
>JAFZUF010000130.1 GCA_017618475.1 Clostridia bacterium | reverse complement strand
CCTATCAATAGTAGAAAATATTAATTAACTAAATTCTCATAATCTTTATGAATGTTTTTATTTGTAGCAACGATAATTTGCTTTTCAATTTGAGTGTAGTCAATATTTTGTTGCTTAATTGAACTACATTCGCCACCGGCTTCTTCAACCAACAATGCCCCAGCACAAATGTCCCACAAGAAGCAATATAATTCAAAATGCGCTTCAATTTTTCCAGCTGCCACGTAACATAAAGAAATAGCTGTTGAAAACAATTTTTCCACATTAAGCATTTTACACATACAATGATCATGAATTTGATTAAAATACGCTTGTTTTTCAAGGTAACGGTTATTAAAACCAATTGTTGTTAAAGATTTTGCTAAACTCGAAGCAGTTGAAACTTGAATTTTTTCACGATTACACCATGCACCTTTATTCTTTTCGCAATAATATAACTCATTGAGTTCTGGAATATAGATTGCCCCACCTTCTGGTTTCCCATTTTTTAAATACCCAATACTAACACAATAATAAGGCATTTTTCTGGAAAAATTCATAGTGCCATCCAAGGGGTCGATTGCCCAAGCATATTCATTGTTGCCGTTTTTGGTTTTTCCGCTTTCTTCGGCAATAATCGTATCGTCGGGAAACGTTTTTGCTATTTCAGTAACAATTAACTTTTCACTTTCAATATCACCAATCGTAACAACATCATTTATACCTTTTTGTTTGGTATTAAGATTGTCTTTATGTAAAATATTCTTAAGTTTTTTACCCGCAACACGCGCTAATTTCATAGCCAATTTGGTTCTATCATTAAAACAATTTTTCATATATTAAAATTGTACCATAAAATTATGGTAATGAAAAGAAAAAAAAGAACTCCAATTAAACTGAAGTTCTTTTCCATAACTCCTAAAATTACGATTATTAACTATTTTTTTCATCACTATTGGTTAACACCTCGGTGCCCTGGGGGGTAATCAAAATTGTGTTCTCGTAATGCGCACTTAATTCTCCGCGTGTAGAAATGACCGTCCAGCCGTCTGGCGCAACCTTAACGGCATTACTTTTGCCATGGAAAATCATTGGTTCAACACAAACCGCAGTGTTTGGTTGAAATTTTTTGCGGACATGTTGCAGTAATCCTGAATTACGCACAATATAGTTGGGAATTAACGGATCTTCGTGCAAATTTTTACCAATGCCATGACCACAATAATCTTCCAAAATACTGTAATTTCCTAAACTCTTGATATAGTTTTCAATCGTTTTACCAACAATTGCTACTTCGACGTTAGGCTTAATTTTTTCCAAGGCACGATAAAAGCAATTACGCGTTACATTAATTAACTCTTGCGCTTCGGCAGAAATTTTGCCAACGGCAAAAGTACGACAAGCATCGGTACAAATGCCATTAAATCCTGCCCCACAATCGACCGTGATAATATCACCTTCGTTTAAAACTTTATCGGTGGGAATGCCGTGAATAATTTCTTCATTTACGCTAGTGTTACACGCATAGGCATAATCATAAACACCTTTAAAACATGGATAACAATTATGCGCAACAATGAAATCTTCCGCCATTTTATCAACTTCACGCGTAGTCATGCCGGCATGTAAATTTTGGCGGATATGTGTAAATGTTTCCGCCAAAACTCTACCAGCATAACGCATATGTGAAATTTGAGCCGCAGTTAATTGCTTCATAATTTAGCAACAACGTCCTTTACTAACGCATAGGTATCGGCTGGTGTATTTTCCAATTTATCATGCACAACCAACAATTTATTGGCTGCACGATAGAAATCCAAAATCTCAGCATTATTTTTTTTGAAGTTTTCCAAACGTTTTTGGATAAATTCGGCTTTATCATCATCACGTTGATATAATTCACCACCGCACTTTTTACATTTGTCGATTTTATCCCAACGCGCAGCATGAATTGTACCACAGGCACGACACATATAACGGCCACCCAAACGGGTAAGCACAATGTCATCGGTTACGTCAATTGCAATCACTAAATCAACGTTTAAGACTTTTTCCAAGGCTTTTGCTTGATTCAAAGTACGTGGAAAACCATCCAATACAACGCCTTTAACACAATCTGGTTGTTTTATACGATCTAATAAGACTTCAATCGTAACTTCATCGGGTACCCATTGTCCCGCCGAAACATAAGATTCAACCTTTTTGCCCAATGGTGTTCCCTTTGCCATTTGTTCACGGAACAAGTCACCGGTCGAAATATGGACTAAGCCAAAATCACGCACCAAGAAACCCGCCATACTTCCCTTTCCACAACCGCTGGCACCATTTAAAATGATATTCATTTTTCCCCCTTAAATCGTTTCTTATTTCAAGAAACCTTTATATTGCTTCATTAACATTTGGTTTTGAATCGATTTATCAAATTCCAAAGCCACCGAAACTAAGACTAACATACCAATCGAAGTAAATGCTGTTGTCAACGCATCACCGTCAAGTACCGAAATATTGGTAAATAACAACGATGGAACCATGGAAACCAACATTAAGAAAACCGCACCGAAGAAAGTAATACGATGAGAAACTTTCTTCAAATAATCAGCTGTTGGTTTACCAGGACGGTATCCCAAAATAAAGCCGCCATTACGTTGAATTTGTAATGCTACTTCTTCAGGATTAAACATCATCGTGGCATAGAAATACGAGAATCCTAAAATCAATAATGCGGTTACCACAATGTTAATCCATGTACCAGTACCCATGTAGGTTTGGTACCAAACATAAGCATTTTCCACACCCGTATTATTAAAGGATAACAACATTTGCATAATTAATTGCGGGAAATTGACCAACGCTGTTGCGAAAATGATTGGCATTACGCCGGTCGCATTCAATTTTATTGGAATATTGGTTGATTGACCACCATACATTTTATTGCCTTTCACTTGCTTAGCGTAAGTTACCGGAATACGACGTTCGGCCAAATCAAACATAACAATAAACGCAAAAATGAAAACAAGCAACAAGATGAAGATTATTGGAGTAACAATTGCATCAATACCTTCAGTAAAGATTTTAACAATACTATTAGTGAATGCGGTTACGCCAGACGTTAAGATACCAACGAAAACCAACATACTCATACCATTGGCAACACCAATTTCGGTAATTTTATCACCAATCCAAACGGTCAACATGGTACCAGCAATCAAGGAAACTACCACCAAGATTTTAACAACAAAATCTGGCACATTCCATAACAATGTTTCTGACTTAACAATGTCAATTTGGAAGACAATCGCAATTGCTTGGAATAAAGCCAAAACTAAAGCGACGTAACGAGTAATGATCGCAATTTTTTTACGACCTTCACTTCCCTGTTTCGACAAACGTTGTAAGCTTGGAATTGCGACAGATAACAACTGTACGACAATTGACGAAGTAATGTATGGAGATACCCCAATTGCAAACCAAGCACCTTTTGACAAAGCACCGCCAGTCAAAGACGACAGCAAGCTTAAAAAGGTACTTGATCCGTATTTATTAACATCAGCGGAAACAGCATCTGAAAAGACGCTTGGGTCAATACCAGGAATTGGCAAGAAACAACCTACGCAATAAAGCAGCATTAAACCTAACGTCATTAAAATCTTTCGACGCAAATCTTTTTGTGCAAAGGCTTCGCGCAGTGTTTTTAACATTTCTTAATATCTCCGCCAGCTTTTTTAATTTTCTTTTCTGCTTCTTTGGTCCAAGCGTTAGCAGTTACATGCAATGCAACTTTCAATTCGCCATTGCCCAAAATTTTAAGACCATATTCGCCCACTTTAGAGATTATACCCTTTTCCAACAAAACAGCGGCATCAATTTTGCTGTTAGCTTTAAATTCATTCAAAGCGTCAACATTGACAATCGCATATTCCTTTGAAAAGATGTTCGTAAAGCCGCGTTTCGGCAAACGACGCATCAAAGGCATTTGTCCACCTTCGAAACCAGTACGCAAACCGGCACCCGAACGTGCACCCGCACCTTTTTGTCCACGGGTTGAAGTTTTACCCATACCGCTACCGATACCACGACCGACGCGACGTTTTTTTGTGTTAGCCAACGGATGTGGCGACAATTCATTAATAATCATGATTTACTCCTTAAATGTTTTCAACTTTTACTAAGTGTTCCAATTTCTTGCAAGCGCCCAAGATTGAAGGTAAATTTGGCAATTCACGAGTGTCACCCGGACGGCTTAATTTTAACGCTTTCGCGGTACGGATTTGACGTTTAGTGCAAGATGCTAAACCATGAACCATGGTTACACGGATTTTGCCGTTAGCCACCGGTTTTGCCGCTTTCTTTTCAGCGGTTTTTGCCACAGGTTTAACCGCAGTCTTTGTTGCCGGTTTTGTTGCAGCAGGTTTAACAACTTTCTTTTCGGCGGTGG
>JAFZUF010000129.1 GCA_017618475.1 Clostridia bacterium | reverse complement strand
TCCAACTCTTCAACCGTTTTACCGGTTTTATCAATCACATTAACTTTCATTTGTTACCTCTCATTGCGCTTTTCGCTTCTTGTACGGTAACAACACGACCACTTGGACCTGGGATGCTACCTTTAATCATTAAGCAATTTTTCGCAACATCGACTTTTACAATTTGCAAGTTCTTAACTGTAACTTGTTCGTTACCATATTGACCCGCCATGTGTTTATTTTTCCAAACACGACCCGGGAAAGTACGACCACCAATAGAACCTTGTGCACGATGAACAGGACCACCACCATGGCTCATACGTCCACGCGCGTTATTCCAACGTTGAATCGCACCGGTAAATCCATGACCATGGGTATTAGCGGTTACATCAACTAAGTCACCAGCAACGAAAACGTCGCACTTAATTTCTTGACCTAATTGATATTCACTTGTGTTTTCGGTTAAGAATTCTTGCAATACTTTCTTTGGTGACACACCGGCTTTTTTGAAGTGTCCTTCTTCTGGCTTAGTCGTCAAATTTTTCTTTTGTTCGATGGCGCCAACTTGAATTGCGTCATAACCATCAGTTTTTTGTGTTTTAATTTGGGTTACATAGTTCGGTGTAATTTCAACAACTGTTACCGGAATTACTTTACCGGTTTCATCGAACAATTGTGTCATGCCAATTTTTTTACCAATCATATACTTTTTCATTGCGCATACCCTCACAATTTAACTTGAATGTCAACGCCCGCAGGCATTTCCAAACGCGTTAACGCTTCTACGACTTTTTGGTTTGGATTGTAAATATCAACCAACCTTTTGTGTGTACGGGATTCAAATTGTTCACGGCTGTCTTTGTATTTGTGCGGACTGCGAATAACCGTTACAACTTCACGAACGGTTGGCATTGGCACAGGCCCAACAATTTTAGCACCGTTTCGTTCTGCGATTTCACGGACACGACCACAGGCTGCATCAACAGCTTGATAATCAAAACCGGATAAACGCACACGAATTTTTTGTTTCTGTTCTGCCATTTTCTTCTCCTTATAAATTTTTATCATATTTGGGTTTCCTACCCTTTCTCCGTGTGTTTCTTTTTTTAACACCAGGCAGGCTTGCCAAATGCAGATTTAACATTATACTTTTTTAACCTAAACATGTCAACACTTATTCTTGACTTTAATGCAACTCATAACGTGTTTTGCCCACAATTACTTCTCCGCAATATATGAACGCGATTAATGTTATTATTAGTCACGGTCATCACCAAACTTTTTAGATTAAATATAGAATATTTTCATGTTCAACATGAAAGAAATTGCTTGAATTAAATAAGATAAGTTAATGTGAATATTCTTCGGTGTACAATCAATCACAATATTATCACCTTCTTTACGGCAACCATATTGTTTTAAAATTGCTACCAAATTTTTAATTACATCAGGCTCAGACAATTCAAAAATTTGGTCCAATTCTTTTAAGGTGGCCCCTTCATCACTTAGGTAAAAACGTCCATCATTTGAAACGATTAAATATATTTCATACAAACCAGAATCTGTCTTATACATTGGAACGGCAATCGGGTACTTTTGCGGACTAATCTTACCAACCTTAATTTTATCGCGGAAAAAGTTCTCTAACTGTTCTTCTAATTTCATATAGACAATTATACACCAAATTAATTATAAATTCAAAATACATTTTACCGACAAGTTAAACAAATGTTCACGCATATCGTTACGTGCATGCCAATCACGATAATCCCACCCCTCCTTGTGAACAACATCACCAGCATACAACAATTCAGCACATTCTAAGTTTTTGAATTGTGCCACCGCGTAATAGGCGGCACATTCCATTTCAACAGTTGCACAACCTTCTTTACGACGCATTTCAACTTTATCTGGAGTTTCACGGAAAGATGCATCCGTCGTCCATGTTTTGATTTCAATAAAGTTTTGTTTTTCAGCCTTTAAGCAAGCTACCATTTTTTGTCTTACCGTTTCATTAATGGCAACTTCACGTGCCGGCGGTAAGTAATGATAGCTGGTTCCTTCATCACGTACTGCCGAATTGACCAACAAAATTTTTTCGCCGGTAATTTGATCATCCAAGGTTCCCGCACCACCACAAATAACAAACTTTTGAACACCTAACGCAGATAAAATTTCCATCATGCGCGCGGCTTGTGGCGCACCTAACGGACACAACAAAACATAAATTGATTCGGTCGGCGTATTCAACTGATAGACTTCAGGACGTTTTCCTTCAATCCGTAATTTGAATGCCTCAAAAATTTTGTAACTGGCTTCTAACTTTGCCACCACGTCTTGGAAATATGTTATTAAGCATTTTTTGATTTGGCGTTGTTTGGGATAAATATCTGTTTTAACAACAGTAACCGATTGCTTGTTATCATCGTATTCCAATATTGGATAATCGGCTGCTTTAATCTTATTTTTCAACTTTTGTCCGGTTACACGTTCTTCCCCGTTTTCTATCAACATACTGCGCACTTCGGTATCATTCATAGTAAAATCTTACCTTTCTAGTCTTTTTTTTGCAAGCATATTTATGAATAGTGACAACTTTTTTTCGAACGTTTTTAGCCGTTGGTCAAGATGGTTTACGTTTAATCGCGACCGCAGTTTTGCCGGTTTTGTTTCCATTCTTTGTAATAACAAGTTTAATTTTAAATCTTACCAACGCGACGCACCCTTGGTTAGTTTCGGTGCTGGCCTACTGCTCCGGTTATCCTAATGGTGCCCGTTTAACCCAAGACCTTTACTCACAACAACGCATATCTTTACCACAAGCGCAACAATTAATCATCACAACTTCGACACCCAGTCCATTTTTCGTAATTGCAACAGCGGGCGTTGTATTTCTTCATGAGATAAAATTAGGTTGCGCTATTTTCCTTTGTGCGATCATCGGTGCCATTTTAAACGGTTATCTTTGGCGCCCAACAAAAAAGTTAAAGCAAACATATCTCACGTCAACCCACACCATTAACCAACCAAGCCAAAACATTTTAACCGCATTCAGTAACGCTTTAACCAGTGCAACAAATGCAATCGTCAACGTCTGTGGCATCGTTTTGTTTTTTTACATTGCCGCACGTTTGTGTCTGCTGCCACCGATTATTGCCGGATTATTAGAAATGACCACCGGTGTTGCCACCACTACTAACCCACTTTTAATACAATTTTTTGTGACGTTCGGTGGCTTGTCGGTGGCAATGCAACAACAAATTTTTATGCAAAAATTTCAAATCAACTTTTACACTGATTTCGCATATAAATTTACACATGCCGTTTTAGCTTGTGGTTTATTATCGGTTTATCTTTTATTTTTGTATTAAATAAATCCAAGCACGACCGTAATGTTTAGTCGCAATAATTTGCGGATGATTAAATTCACGATCAGTTTCAAAAACGATTAATCCGTGCGGGATGGCATCAATCGCCCGCTTACCATAATCACTGGCGTAAGGTGGATCTAAAAAAATCAAATCATATTCGCCACTAAGCGCCGCCAAATAATCCTTTTGCGTAATACGGTAATTATGCCAAATTTGTCCCAAGTTCTTTTTAATCACATTGATTGCTGCAATGTCAAAATCATTAAAATGCACAAAACCCGCACCGCGTGACAAACATTCAATACCATAGGCCCCAGTACCCGCAAATAAATCTAAAACGCGTGCCCCCTGCAGGTCCAAATAATTTCCCAACAAATTAAACACATTCTCTTTAACACGGTCTGTCGTTGGGCGCGTGGTTGAGGTGTAATACTCTACTAACTTTTTTCCACGATGAGTTCCTGCAATTATTCGCATATAAAATCATATATCAAATCATGTTATCCTTTCAAGTTAATTTACACACGATTGTGAAAAATGTCGCTTCCATCAAAAAGCATTTAAACCATGGTACACGTTTTTGCGCCGTATTAAAAGATAATGCTTACGGCTTTGGTTTAATTCGCATTGGTCAAGTATTGGCACCCTATGTCGATTGTTTTGCAGTTGCCACAGTTGCTGAAGGAATTACCTTGCGCCAAATTGGAATTAAACAAGATATTTTATTATTTGGCATTTGTGATGATATACGTAGCGCCGTTAATCACAATTTAATTATTACAATTGAAAACATCTCTCAAATTCAAGCCATGCAAAAAGCACAGCTGCACCCTCGCATTCATATCGCGGTCAACACAGGTATGAACCGTTTTGGTTTCAGTTCAATTCACGAATTACGCGCGGCCCTGAAACTTTTAAATGGAGAACGTATTGAAGGCATTTATACGCATTTGGCCTATGAATGCGACCACCCACAAGCCATTCAAGCGGCATTGCATCATTTCAAAAAGTTTACCCATGTTTGCAAACAACACTTTCCGCACGTACTAGTGCACGCGGGTTGCAGCGGTGTCATCAGTTACCCTGCTGCCCATTTTGACATGGTGCGCATCGGTAAAGCACTTTACGGTGGCACACCCGAAACGCAAACCGCATTTACCATTACTTCACAAATAATCACAGTTAAAAAAATCAAAACCGGTGCTACCGTTGGTTACAATGGTACTTTTACCGCCACACACCCTACTGCAATTGGTATTATGCGCGGAGGTTATGCCAACGGCATTCCCCCTCAATTTGGTGGAACCGTTAATGTTTTAGTTGGTAAACAACGGTGTCCAATTATCGGCCGTGTGTGTATGGAATATTGTTTTATTGATGTTAGCCAAGTCGTTAATCCCGTTTCACAACCCGTCACAATTATTGCACCAAAAAATGGTCAAACCTTGCTGGACATCGCCCACCAAGCTCAAATGGTTACATGTAATTTGCTACAAGGCATCGCTTCCGCACAAAATAATAATTAATTCGAACCATGTATAGTAATATTATTTGAAATTGTGCCTTTTGATACACTAAAGTCTTTATTCCATGCACTCAAATTAGGAGTGTAAACAGCCACATTATGATCCGTTAAATCATCAAATGCGTGTGCATCAACGTTACTTGGTTGAATACCCGCGGCCGTATCCAGACGAATTGTGGAAACACTGTTGTGCAAGAAACTAAAAGCTTTGGCTTTAATTCGCACTCCAGAATTAGTAAATTTTATAACTATATTATTTGCAGTTGAACTACCCAAATCAGCAAATGCATAACCGGCAATGATTTTTTCACTAAAAGTATATTCTGTACTTCCGTTGTCATAATGAACGTGCAATAAAGTATCACCCCAAACAATTTTGTGACTGTTATCAACGCTATCAACCTTGGTATGCATAAAGATACCATTACCAACGGCACCAAACCTCTCTTTATTAGAATCAGCAGCTAATAATCCAACCAAAGCATTATTAGTTAAATTTGTATCATCACGGAAAACAAAGTCACCCAAATTACATATTGCTAAGGAATCAGCCGCTTCAAAAGTAACGCTGTACAAATTGTTACATGCACGGAAAGCACTATCACCTAACGTTACTACCGCCGCCGGTAAAACCACGTTTTCCAATGCTGCATTATTAGCAAAAGCATTCGCACCAATTGTTAATTCTAACCAGTTAGTATTTGAACTGCTATTATAATAGATTTTACGACCTTTATGGTTAAATTTAATTTGCATAGCCCGTACATTTTGAAATGCCGCCGCATCAATTTTGCTTACCGCAGCACCAATCACGATTTCGGTTAATGCTGTATTGGTAGAAATGTTAAAATTCCTTACCGTAGAAATTGGTACCATATAACCAGCATTGAAATGTGCAAATGGGATATTGATACTGGTAGCATTGAATTGAATCGGAGCCGAAACCGCATATGTGCTAACATTGGTGTCAGTGTCTTCCAGATCACTACCATTAGCATCCAAAGGATCATAGTGCAAATTCGGTGTTACTGGTTCATATAAAGCATAATATACATAAACACCCCCAACACGAGTACCTTTGTTTAATACCGCACTAGTTGTGCGATTTGGTAAAACACGTAATTTTTGATCAACATTATTCCATAAATTAGGTGTAGCACCGCTTGCACCACGTTTCGTAGTTGACCAACCAATGAACTGGTATACCACTCCGCCTACCGTGATATTTTGGTCAACAGCCGGTAAATAAATGTTTCCTAAATTGTTATCCTTCAAATCCGAAATAGCATACTTTTTACCGTCAAAACCTTCAAATTTAAAATCATTAGCACTAAACTCATCGTTAAAAGTTTGAAACTGTATTAAGTACTGTTTCCAACAATCATCACTACTAGCATTAAACTGTACCGTATATTTATCACCTAAAACTAGCTCGTCCATACCAACCTTGAAAATTCTACCAACATCAATTCGTTGATTATTATTACCAATTTTCCAACCTTGAAATTGCGACCAAGCACGATTGAACTTAAAGCCATAATTATTCGACTGTGCATTGAAGACACGGAAGGTTTGACCATAGGCAAATTCAACAGTATATACACTGGCTTCTTCTAAACCTTCCTTGTAGACAAAACGGAAAGTTTTTAGATATGGCTGTATCATTGGTCCTTTGTGCGGGTTATCTTTGTCAGTAAACAAAGGAATATCGGTAGCAATACCCTTTAAAAATCTTAAATCAACGTTCACATTATTGGCGGTTACACTGTGAATTTGCGTCCAATTCAAACCTGCCAAAGCATATGGTTCAATCTTGGTTACGGTATCGGCAATAGTCAAATTATTGGTAACAGTATCTAAATTATGATAAGTTAAATTATTTAATTTGACCGATCGTAAAGCGTACATGACATGCGTTTTGGCATCGGTAACAGCTAAATTATCTAAATAATATACAAAATCACCATCCACAAAAGCGTACCATGTTGCCGTTGTGTTCGCATCACCAAAAGTCACTGAAATTAAGTCGGTCAAAGCCCCTGCCAATGCTTGCGAATTAATTTCCAATCCAGACAAAGCATTTCCTGCCGGTAAAATTATATTACGCATGGTACCATTGAAGATTGCCAACTCATCAATTTGTAAATTACTATTTTTTGCCAAACTAAGCGTTCTTAGACTATTGATATCTGACAAAGCATAGGGAACAATTTCGGTAATCGATTCATTGATGAATGCTAATAATTCTGCAGTGGTTAAATTCGTATGACTTGGTACCCCATACAACGTTGTGCCGTCCAAACTTACCAACAAACCTTTTAAACTGGCCGCGAAATTATATTTAGTGCTGGCATTCAAAACTCCGCTAATCGAACCATCATTATTAAGCAACCGATAACCCTTTTGAACATGGTACGCCTGGAAGTTATCACCAACTACTGGGCTGCCCGTTATGGTTACATTTTCCGGTACATAAAATTCTTTAATCGTATTACATTGAATTGCGCGTGGTTCCAAAACAATGTTACCAACCGACGGCACCACTACATGCACTTCACGTGTGCTATTGATCACAATGTTACCTTGCCCAACCGTATAATCACCACGTGGCAACACTACGATATCCACACCATCAGGACAAGGTATTGTCGTGGAACCTATTTTTACAATACCGCTAGAACAATCAACTACCACCTTATCAATACCGTTCGACAATGACAAAATTTGGTATGTTTTCGTACCAACGGTAACCTTGTGAATCAGGTTGTCCTTTTCCACATATTGTAGACTAAAATTAAAACTAAAATCAATTGATGGGAGATAATCACCAGAAAACCAAATTCGATCAGCAAACTGTTCTTGAATTTTCTGGCTAACGTTCTCAAGCTGAACAATTTTCCATCCTACGAAATTCCAATCATTAGAAAGCCCAACGCTATAATCATCCAATACTGTCACACCCTGCACAATAAAATCATTGGAGTTATATCCAACGGTGCAACCACCGATGGTGGCATGTGTATAATCATTACTACTATATAACGGTATTTTTAAATTAGCATTTGACTTGTTGGCATAATTTATATTGACACTGTCATTTGCATAAACTGCATACAAGTGCAAAGTATAGATTAAACCGTCTTCTTGTATGGCGTAACGGTCAATATCAATTTTGTATGGTGAACAAATAGTATCCATCTGATTTGTCAAATGCAACAACGGATGCGGATTAGGATTAGATGAAGTTTTATGTTCAAGTACATAATAATGCACGTCGTAAATAACTTCAGGGTTACCCGACTTGAAATCTGGTTCAACCGACCAACCAACAAAAGTTCCCCACTCTGAATTTACTTGAGCAATTTGTACGTCAATATAATTTTTTAATTGAAAATTACTACTATCATAGTTATAATAGTTCCTATCGTTGGTATCCTGACACAGTAGTTCCCCTGTTTTGTCATGATAAGCAACCTCAAATTTTTTATCACCTGTAAAACCACCAACAATCATAATTTGGCTGACACCCGATGGTACCCGTGTATTAGCATCAATTGCAATAAATGAACTGCCATTTATACTGTAAGACCAACTCTTAAATTGTTTACCACGCGTGTCAAACGCGGTATAGTCACCGTCGGTACGTGCAACCGAAAATGGATAATAATCATAAAACAAAGAACCTTGCGGTAATACGGTTACAAAATCTGCGATTGATCGGTTTTCACGTAGATCAATATTACCAACCATGAAATTATAATTAACATTCAATGTGCGCTTGGTTTGTGCCGCATAAATATGAACATGTAAAATTAAACCTTCCGCATCTTCCTTAACAACAGTTTCTAACTGTGACAACACTTTGGTATCTAATTGCTGAGACGACGCATTAGTCACTTGATCGCCAATTTGCCAACCATTAAAAATATAATAACTATTAGCACCTTCTTTAAACGATGGTAATTCAACACTGCCACCCGATTTTAAAGTTTCATCAGGTTTTACAAAATCTTTAACAAAAGAACGCCCTTGCAACCAATTTCCATCCGCATCATAACGCGTATAAAAGGTTACATTTAAACGCATGGGCTTCC
>JAFZUF010000128.1 GCA_017618475.1 Clostridia bacterium | reverse complement strand
TATCTCAGTCCCAATGTGCCCGATCACCCTCTTAGGCCGGGTAACTATCGTCGCCTTGGTGGGCCGTTACCTCACCAACAAGCTAATGATACGCAACCCCCTCTTTTACCGATAAAACTTTTACCCCTTCACGATGCCGTGTTGTGGTCATATGCGGTATTAGCACCTGTTTCCAAGTGTTATTCCCCTGTAAAAGGCAGGTTGGTTACGCGTTACTCACCCGTCCGCCACTAATATGTATTGCTACATATCCGTTCGACTTGCATGTATTAAGCACGCCGCCAGCGTTCGTCCTGAGCCAGAATCAAACTCTAATATTAAATTTGATAAACTCAGTTCTTGACTGACATAAATTGACAAAGATATAGTGTTTATTAAACCTACAATCTTATACAAATGTGTACAAAGTATTAAGTTTTCAATGAACACCACCACGTCCATTGCTGAACGCGATAACCATAATCTATCACAGCGTTACACCCATGTCAAGGGTTTTTTATAACTTTTTTTCAATTTTCCAAAAGATTTTTTGCAGCATTTTTATTTATTTTTTAGCTGATTAAAACAAATTGGATTTTTCGATGACCTTACCAATGCTTTCCGCCAAGTTAAAAATCTTCGCGCGTTCTTCCGCTGTCGCCTTTGGTAATTTGCTGACCGTTGGCGCACCCCAAATTTTCAAGAACTTCGGGCCAATCCATTCGTCACATTTAATTTCGGTAAAAACACCTTTAATTAAATTAAGGGCCGCCACCGAAGATTTTGGTAAGACCAATTTCATTCCCGCCGCTACGATTTTTTTGTTTTTGTAATTAGTCATCGGCGTCAAGGTTACTCCCGGGTGCACAATCGCCAGACGTACGTCATTACGGTCTTTAAAAAATTCACTTAAGGCCAAAGTCAAAAACCGTTTCGAATTCGCATAAACCGGTTGCGCTTTCGCGTGTTTAGTATAATCAATATCATTTTCATCCAAGCATATCGAACTATGCACTAAGCTGCTCACTGCTACTACTTTTCCTTTCGTACGTTGTAATGCCGGCAATAATTGTTTCATTAAGTAATACTGGCTGATAAAGTTAACTTGGAAAACATTATTGTAACCTAATTGACCAGTTACCAACGGCACATGATAAATGCCTGCATTCAAAATTAAGTAATCAATTTGGCAATTAACTAATTGTGCCGCCACACCATTAACCGATTTAATCTGGTTCAAATCTACTGCCAAAGTTTCAATTTTTGCTTCCGGAAATTCTTCACGTAATTGCGTACTTAAATCACGCATATTTTGTATATTGCGCCCAAGCATAATCACTTGCGCTTTAGATTGAACCAAATATCGTACCACCGCTTGACCTAATCCGCCGGTCGCTCCCGTGATTACCACAACCTGCCCTTGCAAACTGGCTGTGTTTTGTTCTAACCATCGCTTGATATTAGTCATACGTGCACCAGCTTAGCAGATTGCTACCTTTTCCACAAATTATTTTTGACGTTTGGCACCACAACCATCACAACGTTCTTTACCGTTGTCATTTAAAGCATTGCAATATTCACAACGCCAAGTTCCTTCTGGCGCACTTTGATTGTTTGCGTTATTTTGTTTATTTTCCGCAATTTGTTCCGCAGTCGCTTTCTTCGCGGTCAATGGTACCAAGACCGTACTCACAATTAAAAGCAAAGTAAACCCAATCAATCCCATGGTTGCAATCCGCGCTATTTTATAAACAGCTTGATAATGAATGTATTCATCGTCATTTTCAATATTTGCATCTTTAAAATCCAATGGTACCGACTCAGTGGTCATATTAATTTTATCCTTCGTCGTATCTATTGCCAATACAACACTGTCACCTTTTTTATAATCATTTAAATGATAAACATAAAAGGAATAGCCTTCCACTGTTTTGTCATCAGCAGTTTTAAATGTGTAAAAAATACAGTAATTACTACCTTCTTCATAACACTCAACTCCAGTGACGGAACCAATTGTTTGGTAATCAGAATGTGCATCAGCATATTCTGCCATCGTTTGATAAATGGCATAATCCTCTTTAATAATTCCAATTTTATCACCGGCGTCCGACCAAGTTAAACCGGCAAACGCGGTTGCGATTATTGCTAATACGACAAAGATGCCCAAAACCGAAGCAGCACTGGCACGTCCACTGCCCATATAAATAGTACGTCCACCAAAAACCATCACACGTGGCGCAAACCAAGAACGATAACTTCGTGTTACATTACTATGACTATGCGAACTAAACGAACCATGCGAGCCCCCAAAATGTCCGCCACGTGAGCCCGAAAAGCTTCCGCCCCCAAAATGTCCACCACTGCTATGTCCACTAGGCATTTGTTTTTACCTCCGTTTTTCTTTCTATACTCAATTTTAGTAATTTATAACATATTTGTCAACAATCCGCGAACTGACATTCTTTAAGATTATAATTGTGAGCCAAACAAAAATATGCTACAATTCATATTATGAAACTTAACGTACTAATTGGCTTATCATGGCCCTACGCTAACGGCAATTTACATTTAGGACACATTGCCTCATCACTACCCGCCGATGTCATTGCGCGCTACTATCGCGACCACGGTGCCGCGGTCAGTTTTGTCAGTGGCAGCGATTGTTTCGGTACGCCAATTTTGGTGACCGCCAAAGCGGAAAATCTAACCCCAAATCAAATCGCGGAAAAATACGCTACCAGTCATAAACGCGACCTTGCCGATTTAGGCTTTACTTTTGATAATTTTACCGCCACCTTAACTCCGGCACACCAACAATTCGCGGCCAACTTTCACGCCGACCTTTATGATACAGACAACGTTTTCGTCAAAACTGTACCACAATTATATTGCAACCATTGTCAACAATATCTACCCGACCGCTACGTTGAAGGTACTTGTCCTTTTTGTGGCGAACATGCCAAAGGCGATTCATGCGACCATTGTGGTAAAATTTTGGAACCAGAAGATTTAAAAGACCCGCGTTGCAAACTATGTGGTGCTACCCCCGAATTGCGCGAAACCAAACAAATTTATTTACGTTTGAGTAAATTTCAAAAAGCTATTGAAAAAAACTTGCACGACAAACAAAACCAATGGACGAACAATGCTGTCGGCATGACCAATAAATACTTGAACGAAGGTTTGGTCGACCGTGCTATTACCCGTAACATTACTTGGGGTGTGCCACTCCCCGACAATGCCAAAAAGTTACTTGGCGACATTACCGATAAACGCGTGTACATTTGGGCGGAAAACGTTTTGGGTTATCTGTCCGCCACACAAGCGGTTAAACCCGATTGGCAAGATTTCTTATTAGACGATAATAACACACCCAAACGTCATTATTACGTCCACGCCAAAGACAACATTCCGTTCCACAGTGTGATTTTGCCCGGCCTATTACTTGCCGAAAACAAACACCGTTGGCACTTACCCGACTACATTATCAGCAGTGAATATCTGAACATGAACGGTAAAAAGATTTCCAAATCGACCGGCAATTATATCAGCGCGCGCCAATTAATTGATAACTTTAACGTTGACATGATTCGTTACTACTTCTTACGTAACACTAACGACAAAAAAGATGCCAACTTCTCTTTCGAAGATTTTGTTTACACGGTTAACGGCGAATTAATTGATAACTTCGGTAACTTGGTCAACCGCACTTTAAGTTTCATTAAAAATAAATTCAACGGTGAGATCCCGGCAATGCGCCCAAATCCAACCATTACACAAACGATTGAAAGCACTCGCACTGAATTTAATAGTTTAATCGAAGCCGGCGCCTGCAGTAAAGCTTTGGCAACCGCTATGACATTAGTAGCATTTGGCAATAAATGGTTCAGTGATAACACGCCGTGGAAAACTTTAGACCCACAAACCATCGCCGAATGCGTGACGGTTATTCGCGCTGCGGTCGAAATGTTAAAATATTTCATCCCGAACGGCACCGCCAAAGTTGAAACTTGGCTTGCAAACAAAACACTGGGCGACATCAGTGTCTTGTACCAAAAATTAGATATTAATGAAGTAAAAGGACGCAAATGGTAATTCGTAATTTAAAAGGTGTCACTGATTTTGACCCAGCCGTGATGACTTTACGCAATCATATCACGGATACTTTACGCCGTAACTTTGAACTGTACGGTTATCAACCGTTGGACACAGCCATGCTGAACTATCGCGACTTACTGACCTATAAGTACGGCGAACAAGCCGAAATCGTCAAAGAAATTTACTCACTGTCTGATCAAGGCGCACGTGATTTAGGTTTACGCTTTGATTTAACCGTGCCGTTTTGCAAGTACATTGCCTTAAACCGCAGTTTGAAATTACCGTTCAAACGTTATGAAATTGGCAAAGTTTTCCGTAATGGTCCGGTTAAAGCCGGTCGCTTACGTGAATTTATTCAATGCGACGTCGACGTCGTCGGTGATGGTAGCCGTGGTATCGAAATTGAATTGTTAGAATTGGCGATTACTTGCTATTTACAACTAGGCATTACCCCGCAAATTCAAATTGGCCACCGTCAAATTTTAACCGGTTTGCTACAAGCGTTGGGCGTGACCGACAACCACGATGCAATTATCGGCGTTTTGGACAAAATCAAAAAAATTACACGTGAAGAAACCTTAACTGAATTAGGTAAATATTTACCGACGGACAAAGCCGTCCAGTTATTGGATACTATTACTTTGGATTTACCGGCTTTGGAAAAACTTTTACCAAATAACACCGGCATCGCCGAAATTAAAGAAATTTGGGCGCAATTAAATGCTTTAAACTTGGCACAGTATTGTGTCTTTACCCCATCACTCGCGCGCGGACTGAACGTTTACACCGGCGTCGTCTGGGAAGTCTTTGACGCGCAAGGTCGCTATACGTCATCACTTGGTGGTGGCGGACGTTACGACAAAATCATTACCAATTTTGTTGGTTCTGGCGTGGCTTATCCCGCGGTCGGTCTTTCGTTTGGGTTGGAACCAATCGCCGCACTTTTAACTGCGACCCAAGTTGCCAGCCCGATTAAATTACTTTTAGTGCCTATGGATACTACCCCGCAATGCCATGTCATCGCTAACCAATTACGCGCTTGCGGTTTACCAATTATGCTTTGGACCGCCAAACCCAAAGTCGGTAAAGCCATGGAATATGCTGCCGCCACCCAAATTCCGTTTACCGCTGTCATCGGAGCCGACGAAATTACCAATGGTCGTTTCTGCATAAAAAACATGCAAACCGGCGAACAAACTGACTTTGCATTAAATGATATCAAAACTTTGGTACAGTACCTTAACCAAGCAAACTAACTACATAACCCAAATACAAAGCCAACACCAAGCCGCCCCACCACCGGGCGGTTTTTTGTGGTAAATACGACGCCACCGTGGTCATCACCGCCAAACCCGACACCCACGGCAAAGTTACCGTTAAGGTGCTTTGCGTCAAAGGTAAACCCCCGTTCAGTACCGCCACCAAGCCTAACCCTACGGTTACCAAAAGCACATTGGCTCGCATTAAACCAACCGTGAAAGTGGACGCCTGCCATTTCTTTCGCCAACGTAATCCCAAGATAAAAGTTAAGCCACATAACGGAGCCATCACCAGCGCCCCGCACCAACTGTCGGGTAACTTAAGCACCGCCGCCACCACGCCATGTCGCCACACCATCAACCATGCCCCCAAGCCAATCAACATAACCGCCAAAACCAACCTACCACACCAACCAAAACGGTGGCACGCTAAACAGCTTTCCGTTGGCGTTTCCGTTGAAGTTTCTTTTTGACGCGTCCACATTTTCCAAACTGCCACCAAGCCAACCACTAATAAACCCCATCCACCACACATGCCTAATCGACCGTGACGTCCGGCAACAAAACAAGCACCAAATCCTAAACCAACCCATAATAAAGTTAATAAACTACTCGTCCGTTCAACACGCATCCCAAAACATAAATACAATAACCCTACCAAGGCAAAATTAAAGGTAACTGCACCCCAAATAATGCCGGCCGTAATTTCAACCGAACCGCAAATACCGGCAATACCAAACACTATGACACTCGGCACCACCGCGCCAAGTACCACTCCACACGACAATTTACCGATGACGCACCAAAGAAAAAAGGCGCCAAGCCAAACCAGCCCGCCGCCCACAAAAAACCAAAACAAAGTTGCAACCACCGACACAACTATTCATATGCCGCATGGTTAGTAAATTATTTCATCACTTTGGTAATGTAATTAACCACGTCACCAATCGTACGCATTTTCACCAAATCTTCGTCAGCAATTGTAATGTGGTATTGCTCTTCCAAATTCATCATCAATTCCACCAAATCCAAGCTGTCGGCGCTTAAATCTTCTTTTAATTTTTTGTCAACCGTCACCTCGGCAACCGGTTTGCGTAATTGCTTGGCAATCGCCGCACAAATTTCATCCGTTAATTTCTTTTCGTTTTTTTCCATGAACACATTTTAACATGTCCGCGTTCAGTCGTCAAATAAAGTTGTTTAAGAACCACGTCGAAACTCAATTTCACAATTTTTTGCCACTTCTACGTAAACCTTAATAGCAATTGTGGTGTCATTAGGCTTATTATCTTTCGGATAGAAATTTACTTGCGCTATGATATACTTACCATCACTATCCTCATAACAATGCATATAAGGCTCTTCCGTATCACGACAAATTATGTCAATATAACATTTAACCTGTTTACCTTTTTCTTTACCTTTTCCTAATAATTCACAATCCTGATATGGATCATTAACGTCTTCAGTTTCAATTGGTCCTATGATTCTGCAGAAATTAAAAAGGTAATTATCGACAGACACACCTTTATAAGTAAGTTGTTCGGTTGATAATGTAAATTCACCTCTCACTGTTGAATTAAAACCACTTCCTCCGGTATTTAATTCCACAGTAACTTTTTCACTGTACGCCCAACCATCGTTTTCTCTGTCAGTAAATTTTTTAAATTCACTCTCATTATCAATGGTGTTTTCTTCGTTTCCAACATCATCTTTAATTGTATTAAATCTAACATTAATTGCCCCTAAAAGTGCCGCCAAAGCAATAATGATAAATGCCGATGCCATCACTTTAATTAAACGCTCACGGGCGGCTTTACGCCTATTGGCATCCGATGCAGTTGCGAACAAAAAGCCAATATAAACCGCATAAAGTACCATTAACGCACCAGCAAGACTGACAATAATCGTCGTCAGCCAGCCTAAATCTTTCATAAAATCTGAACCTGAATATAAAAGTTGTGTCGTCATCCCCATATTCAATTTTAGTATAACCAATTTCAAAACTTATGTCGAGAAAATTATTTTTAATGTTACAGCATAAATCAGCAACACCACCACAATTGAAATATCAAACAGCGGTTCCACTTTAGTTTTTGGCAAATGTAAACGCGCCGACCATGCCGCCACCGCCACCCAAACGAAAAAAATCAGCACGATAAACTGCAAAATTTGTACCAGCGCCGTATTGGTCATCAATGTTAACACAACTATAATTATGTTTAACGGAATAAGTTTTTGAACGAGAATTTACGTTTATCATTCACACCGGTATAACGCATTGATTTAACCAGCCCACCAATCGCAACTTCGCCAGATTGAATGCTTGCCGACACCACAAACAAATCCGCACCACCCACCACCAAAGCTGCGTTATGTAAAATTAATACAACTTGTTCCGGTTCGCTGCTTTTAATTTTTTTTACGCCGGTCACGGTTAATTGATTGCGGTTGATTAGTGTCAAATCGCTTTTTTCATTTTCCATACTTTATCATATGTAATATAATTAGGATATGAAACTTTACAATACCCTGTCGAAACAAAAGGAAGAATTTCACACGGTTAAACCCGGTGTCGTACAAATGTATTCCTGCGGTCCCACGGTTTATTACACCGCGCACATTGGCAATTTGCGTGCTTACGTTTGCGGCGATATTTTAAAGAAAACACTGCGTTTTAACGGCTACCAAATCGAAGACGTGATGAACATTACCGACGTCGGTCATTTGGTTGGTGATGGCGACAGTGGCGAAGACAAAGTGGAAACCACCGCCCGCAAAATGGGTGTACATCCATTAGAAATCGCCAAGAAATACACCGACATTTTCATGAACGACATTGCCCGCTTAAATATTAAACCCGCCAAACACATTGTCCCCGCCACTCATTGCATTGACGGGATGATTGAATTGGTGAAAACTTTAGAAAAGAAAGGTTGTACCTACCGCACCAGCGACGGCATTTATTTTGATGCATCAACCTTCCCTAACTATTTCCAATTATCCAAAGGCAGTTTGGAAGGCAACATAGGTGGCGCGCGTGTGGATTTAGGCGAAAAACGTAACATTAACGACTTTGCCTTGTGGAAATTTGTTGGTCCTAATACCATTCAAAAATGGGATTCACCGTGGGGAGTTGGTTGCCCCGGCTGGCATATTGAATGCTCGGCGATTTCCATGCAATATTTACCAGTACCGTTTGATATTCACACTGGCGGTGTTGACCATATTCCAATTCATCACACCAACGAAATCGCCCAAACCGAAACCGCAACCGGCAAAAAAATGTGTAATTTTTGGTTTCACAATGAATTCATGAAAATTGACGGTGGCAAAATGAGTAAGAGCCTTGGTAATGTTTACACGATGGACGATATTATCAATAAAGGTTATGACCCAATGCATTTACGTTTATTGTTCCTACAAACCACTTATCGCACTGTCTTAAACTTTACTTTTGAAGCTTTGGACGCCGCGCGTGAAAATTATCGCAACATTGTTACCGCCCTGCGTCGTCACCGCACAGCCACCACACCGACCGATAAAAAAGTTATTGCTAATTTACGACAGGCCTTTACCGATGCAATTAGCAATGACCTGAACACACCGGTCGCCTTGGCGGTCTTACACCAAGCCTTAAAGCAGCCCGATTCCCGCGACATTTACGATTTGGTTACCAAAGAATTTGACCAAGTATTATCATTATCATTAGACACAGCCGCCAGTACTGCCCCAATTATTGCAACAATTCCTGCCGAAATCACCGCTTTGGCTGAACAACGTTTAGCCGCAAAAAAACAACGCGACTGGGCAACCGCCGACAAATTACGTGCGGAAATCACCACCGCCGGTTACCAAATTAATGATACACCCGACGGTTATACTTTAACCCCGCTTAAATAACAAATTTCAACAAAACTAAAGCCAAAAAAAAACGCCGTACGTGACGGCGCTTTTCATTTTTGTTTTATTTTTAATTTTATTTCTTCATGCTGGCACGTAAGCGTTCAATTGCCGCCATCACGTCTTCGGTTGAACGTGGTGTTTGACCATTAGTAGTCAATTTTACCGAAGTTGAACTAGTCGTGTTACCATTCACAGTACGGCTGTTGGTCACGGCTTCCAAACGGTCAGTATTGGTATTTGTCGTAGTGGTGGTTGTACGAACAATGCGTGGATTGTACATTGACGTATAGGCATTATTACCGGTTGCCGTTGTTGTTTCGGTACGTACTGTACGGTTAGGTGTTACTTGCGAAGTAGTTACCGTTGTAGTTGGACGTGATGCAACACGGTCGGTTGATGATGAATAACTGTTAGAACGTAATTGAACAGTCGATTTTGGCATTTTCAAATCCGGCATTGTTTTGGAAACAGGTGTCGCCACAATTGTGGGTTCACGGGTCGGCTCATAAGCTTTATCCGGAATCGGATTCACAGTTGGTAAATCAATTGTGGAGTAAGTGCTGGTAGTAGTTGAACGCGCTACAGTGCGCGGTGTATAGAAATCATCTTTATCAATTCGTTTGGTAGTTGTGACCATGGTTTCACGAGCAATTTTTTCTTCAGCTTCCTTTTCTGCCGCACGCGCCGCTAGTTCCGCTTCTTGGGCAGCTTTTTCCATTTCACGCGCTTCGATTGCGGCTTGTTCCGCAGCAGCACGGCGCACTTCTTCGGCCTCAAGTTCTGCTTGTTCAAAGTCATTCAATTCTTCTGCAGTTTGTTCGTCGGCTTTATGTTCTTCTTCAACTTCAACATTAGAAACTTCCATTACAGTTTTTTCAGATTGAACTTTTTCTTGTTCGTTTTGACGCATTTCACGTGCAACCTTTTTATCTTCTTTTTTGTTTGGTTTAACCACTGCTACGCGACCTTTTGCCAATTCACGGGCGTAAACTTCTTTTTCGACATAAACGTAACGTGGACGACGGTAAAAGAAAATTGTAATAATGTAACATAATAAAACGACAATCACTGGAATTTCCATTGCTTCCACGATGCCTGCCAAATTATTGCCGATATGCGCTACAATCACAATCAATGCAAATGTGAAGTATGTCCAAATCAACCAATGTGGTACTAAACGCTTACGCACCGCACAACCCACAATTGCTAAAAATAATGTCAAGCAAACTATACCAAGCCCCGCTAACAATACAGCAACCAAGGGAATCCATTGATTGACTTTTGCTAAATATTCAATTGTTATATCCCAAATTTTATCCATACTATTATCATACCATTTTATCGAGGATAAATGCAAGATATTTTAATAAATTGCCAACTAAATTTATGTTTGCACAAATTAAATTAGTGCTCCATATCATGACGTAGGACAACAAAATTTCACAAAAGACGACGCGTCGGTTGTCCGAACATAGCAATAAGGAGACAATTTAAAATGTTCGATGAAATGTTCAAAGGCATGGGCGGTGGACAAGGCAATTGCCAATGCAACAACCCTTGCAATAATCCAAAGCCACGTAAATGCAGCACCAGTTGTGACGTTTTATGGATTATCATTTTGTTAATGATTATCTTAAAAGGCGGTTTCTTTGGCTTAGACCTTTGCACTTTAATTATCTTGTTTATCGTTTTCGGTAAAGACATTATGTGCAAATTACGTAACAATCCCTGTTTCAAAGCCTGCTGATTACCCTGCCCCCAACAAAAAAAGTCCCGCAGTTCG
Organism: Clostridia bacterium; assembly: GCA_017618475.1. Lineage (GTDB taxonomy): Bacteria > Bacillota > Clostridia > Christensenellales > UBA1242 > RGIG8050. The sequence continues at coordinate 917 of JAFZUF010000128.1, read as the reverse complement.
GGACTTTTTTATGCACAATTTTTAACTTTTATTTAACCTTACGGTCTAAAATAGCATCAATCGGTTTCATGCGCGAAATACGGTTAGTTGGTAAGAAACTGCCCACTAATGCAACCAACAGACTGACTCCGAACAACAAGCCGACTTGACGGATACCAAAACTTAACAACATCAACGCGATACCCAAATCTTGCACCACCAAATTGTTAATTAAAATTGTGAAACCAATTGTCGCAGCCACCGCCACCACGAAGTTAATCATCGTAATGATTAAACTTTCGTTTAAGAAAATACCGTAAACGTCACTGCCCCGCGCACCCAACGCACGCAAAATACCAATTTCCTTTTTCTTATATGAAATCGATATGCTAATAAAGTTCATTAATAACAACGCGGAGAACACTGCAAAACCGATACCAATATAAAGGAACACTTTCGCCACAATTTCAATCGCTGACGAAAATCTTTCCAAAATATCACTAACTTCGCTACGAATCACCAAGACATCATCTTCTGAATCATAGTGACTTAATGCCATAATCAAGTTTTTGTCTTTGTTAGCATTTCCCAGCAACTTCACTAGGATACTTTGATATTGATTGAAACTGTAACAAATTTCACTCGGTACACTATCCATATCGCGGAAAAACATCGCCATTCCAGAATGATCATTTGAACTATTTTCGTCGGTATTAAAATTAAAATAAACCCCCACCACACGCAAGTTTTGACTTTCATCAATGCTGTAATTATTCTTCATATAAGACACTGGTAATGACTTACCAAAAGTGGTGGCGAAATTTTCGTTATAATATTCAACCACCGCATTTTTTAATGTATCCTTGGTGGTATATAATTGACCATTAAAACGGTAACTTTGTTCGTATTCATAATCCTGTGTGTCCCAGTTCCAAATC
>JAFZUF010000127.1 GCA_017618475.1 Clostridia bacterium | reverse complement strand
TAAAAATACGATGCGCTTTGTGCTCCGGATCAATCGCTTGCAAGCAATCATGAATTGGTTGACAAGACAAAATCAAACCAGCACCCGGCGAATAAGAACGGTCATCAACCTTACGATGCTTATCTGTTGTATAGTCACGGAAATTAACCACTTCAATTTGTAATTTACCAGTCTTGGTCGCACGCCCCAAGATGCTGGTTTGCAATGGCACAAACATTTCCGGAAATAAAGATAAAATCGTCCAACGCATTAGACCAACTCCGATTCGAGCGCATTCGGTGTCAAAACCAAAGTGCGCGTTGTCATATTTGTTTCTGCAATAAAATCATCTTCATTCGGCAATAAAACAAATTCTTTGCCGTCAATTGCAATCTCAAAACAATCGCCACCACCATAATTTTCAACCGCCGTCACTGTACCAATTTTTTTACCTAAATGAACAACGTCAAACCCAATTAAATCACTGGATAAAACTTCATCCGCTTGCAAGTGTAAAGCAGTCGATTCCACCAAGAGTTCCTGGTTACGCAATTTTTCAGCTTTCTCAATGGTATCAATTCCGTCCAAACGCAAATAAGCAAAACCATTTTGTACACTGCCACGCACAACATGATAAATATGCCCACCAACTGATACGGTTTTTAATTCATTGAAAACCGCGGGACGGTTATAGGTGATACCGATTTTCAGTTCACCTTGTAAGCCCCGCGGTTTAAGAATTGTGCCAATGGCAACTAACATCATTTGAATTCCTTAATTTGTTTTTGAACCATCGCGATGAAATCATCTAACGACATTTGACCTAAATCTTGACCTTCACGTGTACGGACAGCCACCATATTGGCTTCTTGTTCTTTTGCACCAACAATTAAGCAATACGGAATCTTCTTCAAAGTCGCTTCACGAATCTTTAAGCCAATCTTTTCATTACGCAAATCGGTTACCGCACGAACATTAGCATTTAATAAAGCACGTTTAACTTGTTCGCAATATTCGTCTTGCGCGTTCGTAATATTCAAAACACGTACTTGTGTTGGTGATAACCATACCGGCAAAGCACCCATAGTTTTTTCAATCAACATCGCCAAGGTACGTTCATAACAACCAATTGAAGAACGGTGAATTAAATACGGTTTCGCCTTCTTACCATTTTCGTCAATATAGGTCAAGCCAAAGCGTTCGGACAAAGCGAAGTCCAACTGAATTGTGAACAAGGTATCTTCCTTACCATAAGTATTCTTGGCTTGAATATCAATCTTTGGACCATAGAATGCCGCTTCGCCGTCCGCTTCAGTAAATTTTAATTTGTGGCGTTTCAAAGCTTCACGGATTTCGTTTTGACTCCACTCCCAAGCGTCCGGCAAATCAATATATTTTTCCTTATTGTTTGGATCCCATTTCGACAAACGAATGGAGACGTCGTCTTCCATGTTCAACACTTGCAAGAAATATTTAGTCAAATCCATACATTCATCAACAACTTGTTGAATTTGGTCAGGTCGCACAATGATATGACCATCACTTAAGGTGTATTCACGCAGACGGATTAAGCCGTGCATTTCACCGCTGTTTTCGTTACGGAATTGTTTTGCCGTTTCCGCAAAACGCATGGGCAAATCTTTATAAGAACGCAATTCGCTGCGGTACAATAAAATGTGCATTGGACAAGTCATTGGGCGTAACGCCATCACGTTGTCGTTCAAAACTTCGTCGCCAAATTAAAAACATGGAATCTTTGTAATGTTGCCAATGTCCACTAACTTTGTACAAATCACTCTTCGCGAACGACGGAGTTTTTACATGCAAATAACCACGACGGATTTCTTCATCTTCTACGAAACGTTGCATTGTACGTAAAATCGTAGTACCTTCGGCGGTAAACAAAGGCAAACCTTGTCCCACCAATTCGGACGAAGTGTAATAACCTAATTCACGACATATTTTGTTGTGGTCGCGTTTCTTAACTTCTTCTTGCCAAGCAATGTAAGCATCTAATTCGCTTTTCTTCGCGAAAGCCACACCGTAAATACGGGTTAACATTTTGTTCTTTTCATCACCACGCCAATAAGCGCCGGTGATTTGCGTTAACTTGAAAGCCTTAATTTTGTTCAAGTGATCCACGTGCGGTCCGGCACATAAATCAGTGAAATTACCCATCGTGTACATGGAAATTGCTTGACCACGCGGAATATCATTTAACAATTCGGCTTTATAGATTTCTTTATTTTTATTGATAATCTTTGACGCTTCGGCACGCGTAACTTCTTTGCGTTCCACCTTAAAATCTTCTTTAATGATGCGCGCCATTTCCGCTTCAATTTTTGGCAAGTCTTCATCTTTAATTGGCGTTGCAAAATCAAAGTCATAATAGAACCCAGAATCCGTAGCAGGACCAATCGCTAATTTAGTATTTGGGTAAATGTTTTTGACGGCATAAGCCAACACATGAGCTGCTGAATGATTTAATACTTTATCCATAAATGTCATTATAGCACTTTATTCCAATAATGCAAATATCAAATATAATTAAATCTGCCACTATTGACATAAACTATGATTATGGAAATTTCTACCGATGAACGTTTCGTAACTTGCTTGCAACATTTGGCACAAAAATATCATGGGCAAATTCAACAAGTCGGTGAACGCCATGTTTTAACTTTGCCACCGCGCATCAACCGTTACCGTTTATTCGACAGTCTTACTAATCAAATTGTTACCACGATGAAAGCCCAATATTTACGCACCAAAATCCGCATCAAAAACGACACACTGATTAAAGTTTTAATTAACTACGATAAAAAATCCGACACCGTGATTGCCGGTTCTTTATTTAAACTTGCGCCACAATTATTATTGGATTCTCTTTATGATTTTGCATTAGACC
>JAFZUF010000126.1 GCA_017618475.1 Clostridia bacterium | reverse complement strand
ACCATAACCACGTTCTAAAGGTTCAATAATAAAGCGTGCACTTTTTGCTCCGGTGCTTTCGTTAACCGTAATTTTCGGTTTCATCAATTCCATTTTTAGCATAATAATTTTCTCCCTTTCAAATTACATTTTATTTAGAATAAAGCTCAATAATCAAGTTTTCTTGGATGTTCAAATCAATATCTTCACGAGTTGGTAATTCCAATACTTTACCGGACAATTTAGCGCCCGAGAATTCCAACCATTTTGGTAAACTCATTTTTTGGTCTTTCAAAACTTTGAAAATTTCCAAATCTTTTTTACTTTCTTTAATTGCAATGACATCACCTTTTTCCACTAAAAAAGATGGAATGTTAACAGCATTACCGTTAACGGTAATATGTCCGTGCGAAACTAATTGACGCGCTTCACTACGGCTGTCCGCAATACCCATACGGTAAACAACATTATCCAAACGACGTTCCAAGTAAGATAACAAATTATCACCAGTACGCCCCTTCGAGCTAACCGCTTTTTCATATAACGCGTGGAATTGTTTTTCTTGTAAACCATAAGCGCGTTTAACTTTTTGTTTTTCACGCAATTGGGTACCATATTCTTTTTCTTTCTTGCGAGCCAAACCATGTTGACCAGGCACAACTGGACGTTTTTCCATTGCGCACTTAGCTGATAAACAACGTTCGCCCTTCAAAAACAATTTGCAACCTTCGCGGCGACAAAGACGACAATCGGGTCCAACATATTTTGCCATGATTATTTCCTCCTTCTCTTAGGTGGTCGACAACCGTTGTGTGCAACTGGTGAAGTATCGGTAATCGACAACACTTCCAAACCTGCTTGATTAAGTGCACGGATGGCGTTTTCACGACCGGCTCCTGGACCCTTAACAAACACATCGACTTTTAACAAACCCAAATCTTTAGCGGTAGCTGCTGCTTTTTCAGCGGTAGTTTGCGCTGCAAATGGGGTTGATTTACGACTGCCTTTAAAACCGGCGACTCCCGCACTAGCCCAGTTAATTACGTTACCTTGGTCATCGGTCAAAGTTACAATCGTATTATTGAATGACGCATTGATGTAAGCCTTACCTTTCGCGTTTAACGTTTTTTTCGCTTTACGCTTAGTGGCTGGCTTTTTTTTCATCGGTGCATTAGATTTTGCTTCTGCCATTTATTTCCTCCTAACTCCTTATGACGCCTTGGTCCTGATAACCATTTTCTTCGGACCTTTACGCGTACGCGCATTTTGTTTAGTTGATTGACCACGAACAGGTAAACCTTTGCGGTGACGAATGCCACGATAACAACCAATTTCCGTCAAGCGTTTAATATCCAACGATACTTCACGACGCAAATCACCTTCCGTTTTAAGATTCTTATCAATGTAAGTTCTGATTTCATTAATTTTTGCTTCCGGCACATCTTTCGTGCGAATGGTCGGGTCAACCTTACATTCGGTACAAATTTTATCTGCCGTTTTTTCACCAATGCCATAGATATACGTTAAAGCGTACTTAATGCACTTGTCTTTTGGTATATCCACACCACTAATTCTTGCCATTATTTTCTCCTTTTTTTAATTAATCTATAAAAGCACGCACCCCAAAATTGCCGCGCGGGACGCGTGAGAATTTTCGACCTTATCGCGGTGATTTGGACGGACGCGGTTGACGTTGTTTGTGTTTTGGATTTTCACAAATCACCATCACGGTACCATTACGTTTGATAACCTTGCATTTGTTGCAAATTGGCTTTACTCCACTTCTCACTTTCATAGTCCATTTCCTCCGTTATCAATTACAGATTTACTGCGCCAAGTAATACGACCGTTGTTCAAATCATAGGGTGAAATTTCCAACTTGACCATATCACCTTCAAGAACCTTAATGTTATTTTTGTAAAGTTTTCCGGATAAGTATGCCATAATCACATGACCATTAGACAATTGGACTTTGAATTTTGCATTACGCATCACTTCAATGACCCTGCCTTCGACCTCAATCGCATCGACTTTACTCAAAAATTGATCCTCCCCGCTGATAAATCCACAATATCGATAATATTACAACATTAATTTAATTTTGTAAAGCACATTTTTTGACAATGTTAAAAATTTTTTAAATAAAATTTAATATAAAAACTCTTAAATTAAACATATGTATCTTCATCTGGTACTTTTTGTGTTTTTTCGGAACTGGTTCCTTTGGATACAATCTTGCCAAGATGACGTTTATTTAAAACTAAATCAACACCAATGAATACGATCACACCAGCCGCCAACACGGAAACAATAATTACACTTAAAATTACTGGTGAAATTCCTAATTTGTTTGTTTGACTATTTGAATTTTTAGGTGTTTTACCTGAATTATTTGATTGATTATTACTTTCATTATCAACAGCTTTAAGCGTTAAGTTATTCAATGCACTTTCATAATTTGCTATTGCAATTTCAATTTCTTTTAATTTTAAATCTTTATCGGTTCCACCCCAGTATTTATTAGCTATATCTTTGGCATTTTCCAGCGCCGTCATGTCGTACATTGAACTTTCTTCCAATAAAGCAGCATAGCGCGTTTCTAATTCCTGATATTTTTCAATTAATTCAGTAACTTCAGGTGATTCAATATTTTGCACGCCACTTCTTAGATGATTATTTAATTCATCAAATAAACGGTTAATCATTTCATAGTTACTAATATATCCGGTAATATTGGTTAAAATACCTTCATCGGTTCGGTTAATATAGTCATCTTGCATGCGATTCTTAAATGTTTCATAACTAACATAATAAAAAGTAGCATCATACAAGAATGGACAAGTATTTTGAATTAACGTGTCATCAAACGCTGGTAATGATAACAATTTTTTGGGATTGATCCGTAAAGCATTATAGCTTGTTTGTAAATTATCAATTATTTCATCCACGTTAGAGTTGTCATTATTTTCTTTAGCAGTGTTAGCCACAACATAAGCATCATGATAATTCTTACCTGAATTTTCTTCAAAATAGTCTAGATAGTGATTATTATATTCAATATAAGTTTCATTTTCTAACAATGCACGCAACATATTAAAATTATCTGACCAACCCGCATATAAGTCGATGTTGCGAGCAGGCATCCTGTCGCCTTCTAATCCAAATTTCCACTGTTTGGTTAAATCAGCATCTTCACCATTCTTGGGCAAATCATCAAAAAGATACCAACCTGCAAAAACATAACCAGACATTGAATCAGGTTGTTCATTTTCGTTGAACCCTTTAAGAGCTCCATCAAAAGAAACGTTTTCATTATTAAATTGGGTCCATTGACTATTTTCGTCTTTAACATAATAAGTTACCTGATATGTTTTAATCCGCCAAACAGCCACGAAAGTATAAAAATCTTTTGCAATCTTCCCTGGTTGACTGAAATCATAAGTGCCATCATTCTTTAAATTAAATTGATCTTCGGTATTATAGTCATCTTTACCAATATCAGCATAACTCTTGATTAAACTATTATTTTCAATCTTATTATCGATATATTCAAGCTTCATTTTCCAACCAACAAATTCATACCCCTCACAAGCTAAATTTTCACTTGGTTTCACTAATGTTTGTTGAAAAATACGCTGAATGCTTTTTTCAGACTCTTGATCATCAATAAAATATGCATCTGACTTTAAATCGTACTGGTAATTTGCAATGAAATTTAGTTCACAAGGTGTTCCATAATAACCTCCAAGAACCGGAGCGTGATGATTATTGTCGTCCGTTTGCCAACGCCTAAATTGATAAACTGATACTAAACGTTTTTCTTCGCTGGTTAAATCATCACCAGTAACCTCGTCCTT
>JAFZUF010000125.1 GCA_017618475.1 Clostridia bacterium | reverse complement strand
TTCCGCCTTTTGCTGTAATACCACTAAATTTTGTTCGGCTTGTGGTTTATATTCTTCAACCGAAAGTTTCTTCGCCGACAACAATTCGTTCGCTGAAATTTTCAACTCTTTGCACAATGGCAACATGAGTGTTGTATCCGGAAATCCGTTACCACACTCCCATTTTGACACTGTCTTTTCACTGACCATTAATTTGGCGGCCAACTCCCCTTGCGTCAACCCTTGTGATTTGCGTTGTTCTTTAATGAATTTTCCTGTAATTGCTAAATCCATTTTTCCTCCTTTCCTGCCCTTATTATACAACACAAAAAACTAAATTTACTACCACTAACCGTAGAGTTGGCGTTTTTAACAGCCAGATTTATTAATCTTGCCAAACATGATTGATAAAAGGAATCAACGCCATTAAAAATGCTTGGGTTGTCATATCAATACGCGTAATTATTTCGCGAGTTAACAATCCAATACCGCCGGTTGAACTACGTAAATCACTTTCGTGGAAAAGATTATCCATAACCGTACCCAACGTTTGACTTTTAATGGCTGTAACATATTTTTGCGGGACAGGAAAACTGGCACTACTGCCCGTCCCCATTTGCCCCTGATTATTTTTGATTACCGCAATATTTGTAATTGCCCAAAAACCAAGTTCACTCACCAACCCTGATTCTACAGCTAAAAATAAATCAGCTTTTAAATGATTTTCTTTAGCATAGGCAATTAAAGCATCCACGCGATTTAATGCCCCATGATAAGTTTCGATACCCACCGGTTGTTCACTGACCTTTGATGGCACCTTAACGCCTTGAATTTCGACATTGCTAAAGTATTTCTCCAATGCCGCCTTTGCCCCCTTAATTTTTCCTGGATTTTGTGTTCCGATTAATACTTTCATTTTTTTTCTCCTTTTTATGTTTTGCTGTCATAAAAAAATTCTTACGAATAAACAAAAACAGCATCATTGTTTTTTGTCCATTCATAAGAATTCAAAATTCCCACTTTAACATAATCCGGAATGGTTGGAAGGGATTACTGTCTTTAGTTTAGTATTAAATTAAACAAATGTAAATACCTTTTAAGGCATATTCGTAAATAAAAAATCTAAGCAATAACCCAATTTACTATAACATTACTGTTTTCGTTTAGTAAGGAAATTAATTCCAAATTTAAATACTTTAATTGTATTAGTTCTAAATGTTTTTGAAACAGCAAACATAATCAAAAGAATTACCGCACTAATCCCAAATGAAATTAAACCATTAACTAAAAATTCAATTAATAAACGATCAAAACTTTGTTTTAAGAAATGAAGGCAAATTAATGCACCACAAAAAACTGCAATTAATAAATAATTCAAAGTATAATACTGGGTAGCTTTCTGTTTGAACCCATGTTTATATAAAACATATGGTTCTACAATATGACAAATTAATAAATTGGTAATAATTGTTGCAACAATAACACCAGCAACACCAAACCACAACACAAATGAAATAGAAAGAACAACGTTGATTAACCCTTCAATCAATGGCTTCCAACGATCGTAATAAAATGTACCCGTCGCATCACGGTAAACCATAACAGCAGAACGTAAATACTGAATAAAATAATTCAACGTGATAATCATCACAACCGAATGATCCATAATTAAATCTTTGCCAAAGCATACTGCAACAATATTATCTGCTACTGCATAGTAGCCCAAGAAAAAGATTAAACCCGTGACAAAATTCAATAAGTACATAAATCTAAAATATTTTTTTTCTTCATCAATATTTCCTTCAGCACACAAATGACCGAACACCGACGTTAAAGACGTAAATAACAAGCCTAAAACACCTTGCATTGCCGTCACAAGAGCAATATAGTTTGAATATAATCCTAAAACGACAACACCAATAAATGACGAGATGATGATACTGTCAACAGTATTAACCAATAAACCACCAATTTTATGCATAAACAAAGCTTTAGTGTTTTTTATAATTTCTTGCTTTGTTTCCGTATCAATTTTTTCTTTGGTGTAAATAACATCTTTATGTTTAATGCTAACATAAATTTTAGTTAACAACCATTCTAACAAGGTTGTTCCAATACGCAAAGCCAAATACCAAACAAAAGAACTTGTTAATCTTAAAACAATAATTTGTGCAACACTTCTTAAAACCATTGTGATGGTATTAATTAAGGTTGTAACATAATTGTTTTTATAAGCATTAATTAATGATGTTTTACAACTGTATGCATATGTTAAAACGACGTCAAACAACACAATTAAAAATGT
>JAFZUF010000124.1 GCA_017618475.1 Clostridia bacterium | reverse complement strand
GATGAGATTGAACGCGGTATCAAAACCTTGGATATTTCAACCTTAAATCAGGTATTAGATGGTGCGTTAGAAGATAAATACACCCGCATTGTGAATCGTGCGGAAGCAATTGAATATGCCATTAATCACGCGCAAATGGGCGACATGGTGGTGATTGCTGGCAAAGGCCATGAAAACTACATGGATGTTAACCATCAAAAAATTCCGTATATGGATTGCAAAGTGTTAGATAATATCATTGCACGGGGGTAATGTGGATTTCAAAGCAGATTTGTGTTTGGTGTTGATTGCGTTTGTAATGGCTATTGTTACTGGATTAATTATAATTCCTTGTTTGCGACGTTTGAAAGCGGGACAATCAATTTTGAAATACGTCGATATGCATGCTGCCAAAAACGGGACACCGACCATGGGTGGTTTAATTTTTATTTTGCCAATTGTTTTAATATCTTTGGTTTTTATTGGTTGGGATACACCTTTAAGTTTGATTATCGTGGTGGCCAGTTGTGCTTACGCAATTGTAGGTTTCTTAGATGATTTTTTAAAAATTAAGCATCACCAAAATTTAGGTTTACGTGCTTATCAAAAAATGATTGGGCAATTGGGAATTGCTCTTTTAGTGGCAGTATTTTATTTACGCATTAATCCAACCGGAGAAATTTGGGTACCATTTTTGAATGTCTTTTGGCAAATTGGTGGTGTTGGAATTTTTACTTTAACGTTGTTGGTTTTGGTGGCAACAACCAACGCTGTAAATTTGACCGATGGTTTGGATGGTTTGGCTGGCACAACTTCATTGATTTATTTGTTATTCATTTATGCTTTAATTGCGTTGACGGATATTGGTGACGAAGTGACGACGGTTGGTAACTTAATCGCGGTTGGCATTGGCAGTTTGCTAGGTTATTTAATTTTCAACACCAAAAAAGCATCGGTATTTATGGGCGATACCGGTTCATTATTTTTAGGCGGTTTTATTGCGATGGTTTCTTTGTTTACCGGTTTGGGGTTTGCTTTGTTATTCTTAGGGATTGTTTTCGTTTGGTCGGCGTTAAGTACGATTATTCAAGTTGGTTGGTTCAAAATTTCCAAAGGCAAACGTATTTTCCGTATGGCGCCATTTCATCATCATTTGGAGAAAGGTGGTATGCACGAATCTAAAATTGTGGCAGTTTATGCAACGATTACTATCATGATGGGCATCGTGTTAGTTTTATCGGTCATGTATGTTTAAGCATTGCTATTCATAAGCATAGTTATGAAAGCAAAAATTATTGGTTACGGTGTCAGCGGTAAAGCCGCTGAAAGTTATTTGGTTGCGCATGGTATTGAAACTGTTGTGGTTGCCGATGCTAATGAAAAAGTTGCCGGCGATTATGATTTCTGTGTGGTTTCGCCGGGTGTACCAATTGAACAAGTTCAACGTGAAAGTGTGCCAGTTGTTCCAGAAGTTGAATTGCCATTTTATTGCGAACCAAAATTGCGGTCGCGTTGTATGGTGGCGGTAACGGGAACCAATGGCAAAACTACGGTTGTTAATCAAATTTATCGGATGTGTTCTTTAGCCCAAACCAAAGCAGTTTTGTGTGGGAATGTTGGTATCCCGGTGTCGCGTGTGGCAAAGAATTTCAATGACGCGGTGGTCGTGATGGAAGTTTCGTCATTTATGTTGGAACAAACGTGCTTGTTACATCCACACATTGCCGTGTTGACCAATATTACCGCCGATCATTTAGACCGACACCGCACGATGGAAAACTATATCCGTTGCAAGGCGCGAATTACGGATAAGCAAACACGACGTGATTTGTTGGTGGTGAATTATGATGATTTAAACGCACGGGCTGTTGGTGAAGCGATTGAACGCGCAAAACAAGTGCGGGTGATTTGGTACAGTACTGAAGAAATTGTATCTGGTTACTATGTACAAGACGGACAAGTGTGGGAAAAGTTGGGGCGTCGATCACGTGTTTTAGGCACGGTGGACAGCTTAGGCGATATGGCGCACACCTTATCCAACGCGTTGGCGGTGATTGCTGTTGGTCGTCGTTTGCGGTTTCCATTAAAAACAGTGTGGGAAGCTTGTCGTTATCAAGCGCAACCGCATCGCATGAAATTGGTGGCGGACAGTCAGGGTGTTGCTTTTTACAATGACAGTAAGGCTACCAACATGGCGGCCACCTTGGCGGCGACAAATGCAATTAAAATGCCGACGTGTTTGATTTTATGTGGTTTAAGTAAGGGACAAGATTACCACGAACTTTTATCACAATTACCCGCCCATGTTGAATATGTTTTGGTGTTTGGTGCAATTAGCGAACAGGTAATGGACGTGGCACAAAGTTTAGGATTAAAACACGTTAGCACGGTAACCGACTTGACAGGTGCGGTCAAACGGGCAATGCAAATTGTGGCACGACCTGGTGTGGTGTTGTTTAGTCCCAGTGGTAGCAGTTTTGACCAATTTACTAATTATGAACACCGTGGTGATGAGTTTCGGAAAATCGTGTTGGATTTAATTAATCGAGCGCCACAATATTCGCACCCAGTTGACGCAAATCTTTAACAATGTCTTCGTGTCCGCGATAGATGTATTCGGCGTGCGCAATCGTTGTGGTGCCGTGTGCGGCTAGCCCCGCAATTACCAATGCAACGCCGCCACGTAAATCTTGGGCAGTGACGGTTGTGCCGGTGCATTCATTGGGGTCGGGAATTTGGTACGAACTGGGACATAAATTCGACGTCGGTGTTGCTGAAAACATAGAAACGCCTTTAATTTGGGCTTGGTTGTGATTAACGGTGATTTTGGCGCCCAACTTGACAAGTTCCGGTACGTAGCGGAAACGGTTTTCAAATAAGTTTTCAGTGATGACGGAATTACCTTTAGTTAAAGCAGCCAGTACACAAAATTGACTTTGTAAGTCGGTGGGAAAGCCCGGGTATGGCGCGGTGTGTACGTCGAAATGGTAGGCGCGGCGGTGGTTCATTACAATGTGAATGGTGTCGTCTTGTGTCGTAATTTTGGCGCCAACGTTTTTTAGTTTATTAATTAAATTAGTTTGTTGGTCGGGGCGCGTATTGGTTAATGTTACGTCGCCACCAACGACCGCGGTCGCAATTAAATACGAACCGGTGTTAATGCGGTCGGGAATTGGTGTGTAGGTTGTGCCGTGTAATTTATTGACGCTATGAATGGTAATTGTATCGGTGCCGGCGCCAGTGATTTGTGCACCGCATTGATTTAAGAAATGACACAAGTCAACGACCTCGGGCTCTTTGGCGACGCCTTGAATGATATATACATTGCCTTCGATTCCTAAGGCAGTGGCTTGAATAATGTTTTCAGTAACGCCGACCGATGGAAAATCTAAAGTTAAAATTGTTGGTCGATGGTGACGGCGTGGTATATAAGTCGCCGTGATTGTGTCGTGACGGCAGTGATATTTAACACCAATTTGGCGTAACATGGTTAAATGTAAATCAATCGGGCGACTGCCAATGGCACAGCCACCGGGATATGGCAGTTCAACTTTACCTAAGCGTGAAAGTAAGGCACCCATGACAAAAATACTGCCACGAATTTTAGGAGCGGCTTGATGATTGATAACATGTTTCTGTAATTCACCAACGTCAATTTTAACCGTGTCATTTTGGATGTTAATAGTGCAACCTAAGTCTGCCAAAATATGTAACATCTGTTTTAGATCTGTTAACTTTGGAACATCGTGCAGGATTACTGTCCCATGTATCATTAGACAAGCTGTCATAATGGGAAGCAGGCTATTTTTAGCTCCGCTTAAACGTATATTTCCGTGTAAAGATTTACCACCGGTAATTTGTATATGTGACATTAATTCATATTATGTTTGACCAAGTTAGCAGTGTGACTTATAATTATTCTAATGAAGAATCGGGTTTTATTAACCATGTTGATCATTTTTATTGTGCTGGCGGGAATCGGAATTACCTGTGGCACAATTTTTGTCGTTCGCGAAGTTGAAATTGTTGATCTGACAGTGCAAACAGCGGAATCCTTAACACAAAGCGAAAAAGACGATATCATTAAGCAAACCAATTTACGTGGTAAAAATATTTTATTTAATTTACACCAAGATGAAATTGCGCAAAAGATTAAATCGGTTAATTCAATGTTGAAATTACAAAGCGTTACGGCAAAATTTCCTAACCGTGTTGTGTTGACTGTGGTACGCCGTGTGCCAATTTTTTATGATAGTGCTAACGGCTTATGGTTTGATTCGGAAATGTGTGTTGTCGAAGGTACCGCACCTTATCGTGTTAATATTACCGCTGCCAATGTAAAACTGGTGGATAATTTAGTGGTTGGTGATTTAGCCATTGGTAAAGACGAACGTTCACAATGTAAAATTAACCAATTAAAAACGGTGGCAAGTTATTTTCCGACTTTGGAAGGTTTTGAAATTTCTTATAACGATAGTGCAACCGTGACCGGCAGTTCACTTTTATGTTTAGTGTTGAAAATTAAACCCAATGTCACTTTTATGATTAAAGTTAAACCAAATGAAAATTTCTTGTATGCCTTAGAATATACAGACCAGATTTATCGCACCGTGGCCAATATGGTTGATGGTGAATACCGAACCTTGTATGATGAAAATGGTGTTTATACCATAGTTCGTGATGGGAATGGCGAAATTATAAAAAATCAAAATGGAGAGGAAATGGAATATCATGAATAACTTAGTTGCAGTTTTGTATTTTGATGATACACATGTGATTGGACGCATTGCGCGTGTGAGTTATGGACAGGTAGTTACGCCAATTATAACGGTGCGCAAAGAATACAGTGGGATTATGGATGGACGTTTTACCGATCGCAATGACTTTACAAATACGGTAAATGCAGTGGTTGCAGAAATGGTTAAAGGTGCCAGTCATGTACCGTCAACTTTGTACATTGGTGTTGCTAATCAATTTTGCCAAGTACAAACACAATCAAGTGAATTAGTTTTTGACCGCATGACGAAAGTTAATCGTCAACATTTACAAGCACTTTGGAATGATACAAAGTTTGATACAACCAATGTTGAAATTATCCATAAGCAAGCTCTTTATTACAAATTAGAAGAATATGAAGATCTTTTAATGAATGTACTTGGTACCGCCACGATTGGTGTGGAAATGGTGTCGAGTGCTTTGACGATTAATCAAGAATTCCATTATTTGTTTGATATTAATGCAATTCAACAGGCGGGCTTTTTGAATTATAAATTTATTTCTGTGGCCGCTTGCGAATTATTCATGATTCCGGAAAAGGTGCGTGATGCTGGTGCAACTTTAGTTCGTTGTGATTTCTTTTCAACTTCGGTTGCAAATATTGTCGGTGATGGATTAATGCAGTTGGCGCACTTTGATTTAGGTTCAGGGTATTTGGTTGGTGAAATTGTTGATTATTTTAACGTTGATTATGAAACTGCCATTAAATTATTGGCGCAATCAACACCGACTTTTGAAGTTTTAGTTGAAGAAAAATATACGGCAAACGGTATTCAAATTCCAGCCAGCATTTTTAACCGTTTTGTACTTGACCGTTTGAATGAATTTGCTACGCGTTTGAACAATTTTCAAACTGCGCGCACAATTTATCTTACTGGTGGTAACTTTGACCAAATTTATGGCGCACGTAATGTTTTTGCCAATGTTTGTGGACGTCCGATGATTGAATGTCAAGATATTTTGACCGGCGAAGAAGCTTATCCCGAAAACACTTTAAACGCGATGGTACGTTACGTGTTAAAGCAATTATGATGCATATTTACAATTTTCACAAAAAAATTTTAAGCGCATAAATATACATTATGGATAAAAATTTGATTAACCATAACATTACGACACAAAATACTCGCG
>JAFZUF010000123.1 GCA_017618475.1 Clostridia bacterium | reverse complement strand
TCATCTTGGTAAATTAAATTAGTATGATAACGACACTTGGCACAATTTGAACCATAGACTTCACGGATTGGACAATGACAAAATGTCATCAACGCGGGATAACCGCTGACCAATGCACTGCCATAATTAGGCGTAGTATTACATTCAATTGACCAAATAATATTTTCACAACCCAAGTTTAATAATGTCGCCGCCGTATATTGATTATAGACGTTCATACCAATTCCCGCGACCGTTCGATATTGTTTTACCCACCTTAAATGCGCATAATTATTAGCAATAATACCGATCTTTTGTTGTGATAAAATTTCGTCCAAAATCTTCATTTCCGGTTCAGTTGCCACAGTTGGTAAATTAAGATATATATCTTTTTTATCAATGCCATGGGTAATCAAAGCGGCAACTATATCATTGACCGTTGATGCGGAATATTCACACGGCGCCAAGATGATGGAAAAGCCACGTAAATTTACGTTGCCTAAGTCGGTACAGTCACTAATTAAATAAAAGTTTTTTCCCGGAGCGTTAATTACCGGTTGGCAACTTTGGTTGTTTTCAACAATGTTTGGCAAAGTTTCATTGTAATTACGAATAATAGTTTCTTCCAATTCGGTAATGGCTTTTCGTCGAATTGCATTTAGTTCACCCACTGTAATAAACACGTCGTCCAAATCACATTCTAAATGATTCATGCTAAATTTTGTATCATTTAGTTTACTCAATTGTTTTGCTACTTGATCGTATGTAATTCCCGCGGTTCGTGCGTTTTCCAACGCTTTTTCACCAATGACCGCCACTGATAGTTTATCATGCTTAGCAATTAATTTGACTGGCATACCACTTTTGGCAATTAAGTAGAAATTAACCAGCAAATGCTTTTCAAAATCGGTTAAAACTTTTTCCTTGGCCGCACTTTTTAACAAATAAACATCGTAGCCCGCCGGAATATTTTGTGTAGAGAAGATTTCATATTTGCCATTACCTAAATCATTAACATTGCCCACACCAATACTAAATTGGCGTTTTCCCTGCACTAAGCGAATCGCGTCGTTTTGACCAAGCCGTTCTTTTAATTGTAACGTAATTTTGTAAATATTTTTAAACTTAGTTGTAGTAATAACGTATCCAATTTTTTTACCTTGGTGATGACCAATCTTCGGATTAATAATGTTAAAATTATTATCCAAATAAGCTTGTTCGTTAAAAGCACCACGCGAAAATAATTCACTGATTTTGACTTTTTCTTTTTCGATGTCACAAGCACCAAAATTATCAAGTACTTGGCGATAACTGTGTGTTACTTGTGCAACATAACTGGCTCTTTTTAAACGCCCTTCAATTTTTAATGAATCGACACCGGCCTCCTTTAATGCCTGTAAACGATGCATTAAACACAAATCCCTTGCGGATAAATAATATCCTTCTGTTAATAATTTTTGTCCATCATAAACTTGGTAAGGTAATCGGCACAATTGTAGACATTTTCCGCGATTACCACTGTTACCATTTTTTAATGAACTTAAATAACAATTTCCCGAAAATGCAATACACAGCGCGCCTTGTACAAAATATTCAATCTCTAAATTAGTAAATTGTTTAATTAATTGAATGTCTGTTAACTTGGTTTCACGTGACAAAACGACACGCTTAAAACCACATTGCTCTAAAATTTTTGCGCCACTTAAAGTATGAATACC
>JAFZUF010000122.1 GCA_017618475.1 Clostridia bacterium | reverse complement strand
TGTGCAATTTACCTCCAACGCTAATAACCGTATTATTGGGCAATTCATTATTGATAATAGTGAAATGAAGGGCGGTGTTAATTTGTCGCAGTTTTGGGCAGTGTTAATGATTTTTGGTGGTTTGTTGACACTGGGGGCGGCTTCGGCGTATTTGGTGCCATTGTTAATGGTTAAAATCAACGAGGCTCGTGTTAATAGAGAAAATGAACGCGTTGATCGTTTAAAAAATCCTGACAAATATGCCAAGAAAGATAAAAAATCCTTAAAAGAGAAAGTGCAAGATATAATTAACAAAATTAAGACCCCAAAATATAAGCGTAATCAAGTAAAACAAGAAAATGAAGAAGAATTAACCGAACAAAAAGAATATCAGAATCGCTTTACCGAAATGTTACGTGAGCGTCAAGAAAAACGTGATTTTATGCAAGAACACCATGTGTCCGGTGAGGAAATGGAAAAAATGAAGGCTGCGGAAGCGGCTGCGGCGGCGGATGAGGTAAACAGTTTTGCATTTTTACGCGATGATGACGAAATTGCTACTTTCCATGCCGCTGAAGATGAAATTTCCACGCTAGAAACCGGTTCATACGTTCAAGGTGGTACAACTTTTGCTAAACTTGACAGTTTACAAGCCGATGAAAAGTTGCAAGCTGAAAAAGTAAATAATGAAGACGATGATGGAAAAAATGACAACGACGGAAAATAAAACTAAGCGACAGTCTGTTAGCTTGTACGAAAGGGCGGTGGCGTATGTTTTAAATTTACCGAAAACGGAAAAGCAGGTGCGTCAATGGTATGCGCGCAAAACTAATGACCAGGATTTAATTAATACTGATATTAACAGATTGAAAGAATATAATTTAATTAACGATGCTGATTATGCGCGTATGTATGTGGATGCAAAAAAAGATAAAATGGGTATCGGCATGATTCAAAATAAACTACGATTAAATGGAGTGGCGGCTGATTTAATTGAAGCGGCATTGACCGTTATTGATGACCAACATGATTTGGCTTTGAACTGTGTGAATAAATACATGCGCAACAAGGATAAAACGCCGGAAAACAAAAGTAAATTGTTTCGCTGGCTAATGGGTAAGGGCATCGGGTATGATTTATGTACGGAGGTAATTGATGAATATTGGCATTGATATTGTTGAATGCGAACGAGTAGCAGGGTTGATTAATGAAAAAATTTTTAGCGCGGAAGAGTTAGCTTATATCCACGAAAAGCACGATGCTTTGCCGACGGTGGCGGGTTTGTTTGCGGCGAAGGAAGCTTATTTTAAAGCTAAAGGAACGGGTATCATTAAAAGTGAATTGCCAAAAGTTGTGATTGGGCATCATGCGGGCGGACAACCGTTTTATGTCAACGACCCTAAATCGGCTTTATCAATTAGCCATACAAATACCACTGCGGTGGCAGTTTGTATTATTTTTTAGGATTTTTGGCTTTTTTATCGTATATATAAGCATAATGCTAAACAAAGGTTATGGCTATCCGCCGGAATTTATCGATCGTGTGCGTAATGCAAGTAACATTGTTGAAATTGCGCGCAATTATTTACCATTGCGTCAAAAGGGGCAAGATTTTTGGGCATGTTGTCCGTTCCATAGCGAAAAAACACCAAGTTTTGCAATCAGTGCGCCCAAACAGTTTTATTATTGTTACGGCTGTCATGAGAGCGGCAATGTATTTAAGTTGGTAATGAAAATGGAAAATTTGTCGTATCCAGAAGCAGTGGCAATGTTGGCGAAAAAAGCCAATTTAGAAATCCCGCAAACGACGAATAATAGCGAATGGTTAAAGACTCGTCAAAAACGTGATCGTTTACACCAAGCGTTGGCAATGGCTCGCGATTTTTATTGTCGTAATTTATATTTGCCACAGAATCAAAGTGCCTTGGATTATTTGCATCAACGCGGTATTGATGATGAATTAATTAAAATGTTTCATATTGGCTACAGTGATAGCTGGCAAGGGGTAGTGGATGAATTAAAGCAGCATGGTATCAGTGAACAAACAATGCACGATGCCGGCATTGTGGCGATGCGCGAAGACGGTAAACGAGTTTGGGATGCGCAGTTTGAACGAATTACTTTTGCGATTCATGACGTTTACGGAAATTGTATTGGTTTTACTGGTCGTACCATGAAAAAAGACGATAATTTGGCTAAATATAAAAATACAGCCGAAACCGAAGTCTTTAATAAAAGCAATATCGTTTACGGCGTTGATGTGATGAAAAATTTAACCCGTGGTAAACATACAAACGGTTTGATTGTGGTTGAGGGCAATGTCGATGAAATCGCGATGATTAAGCATGGTTTTGTCAATACAGTGGCTTGCATGGGAACGGCTTTGACAAAGTTTCATGCCGGGATTATGCGCCGTTTTGGGGAAATGGTGTATTTGTGTCTTGACGGTGATAACGCGGGACAGAATGCAACTTTGAAGTCAATTGACACGTTGCAAGATGCGGGCTTGATTGTGAAAGTTATTGTTTTGCCGAACGGTCAAGATCCGGATGAGTTTTTGAGTACAAATGGTGCCGAAGCGATGCAGAAAATGATTGATAATAGTATTGGCGGTTTGGAGTTTAAGCTGGATTACATTAAAAAACATAGTGACCTAAATGATAATGTTGGTAAAACCGCTTATATTAATCGAGTAGTGGAGTTGTTGGCAAAAGTTCCGAATCCGGCGGAACGTGGTTTGTATTTAAGAGGTATTGCTGACACAGTTGGTATTGAAGTTGATGATTTGAAAGAAGCAATTAATGCTCAAGTTGCGGTTCTACAAAAAAATATTAAAAACACAATATCTAGTGGCGATAAAACACATAACAAACACAATAATGTGGATTATCATGGCAGTAGTGGAAAAAGCCCAACGGTAAATGTTTCCCAAAAAATTATTAAAGCGGAGCGGTCGATTATTTGGGGAATATTACATAATCAACCTTATGTCAGATTTAATGCCGAAAATAAAATTTCATTTACAAATCCAATTTTTCAAAAAATTTACGAACAAAACTTGAAATTGAACGAAATTGATGATAAATTAGATGAAAACGAATTGCAAGAAATTGCACCATTACGCGCAGTTGATACGGGACATACGATTGAGGAATTGGAAAGTGATTGGCGGCAATGTTACAAGACGTTAGTTGATGAGCAAAAACGCAAAGTCAGTAAAAGTGATAATTTGAAGCAAAACATGACGGAAAAAGAGTGGTTAGCAAATTATCAACGCATGGCGGAGCAACGCATCAACAAACAATTAAACAAATTATCAAACCAAAAGGCGGAGGACGAAGAAAATGGCGACAAAACAAACTAAAGAAGTGAAGAAAAATAGTAAAGTAGCGGCAGTAAAGAGTACTGATAAAAAAAGTGCGACAAAAGTGGCTAAAGTGACTGTCGCTAAAGCGAAAACAGATACAAAAAAAGATAAAAAAGCAGTGGCGGTTAAAAAAGTTGCCAAAACGGAAAAGTCGGCAACGGTTAAATCGGCACCGGTTAAAACTGCTGTTAAAAAGGCCGTGAAAACCGT
Organism: Clostridia bacterium; assembly: GCA_017618475.1. Lineage (GTDB taxonomy): Bacteria > Bacillota > Clostridia > Christensenellales > UBA1242 > RGIG8050. The sequence goes on along the minus strand of JAFZUF010000122.1, from coordinate 524 downwards.
CAATACTTCCAAAAAAGCTGAAAATAACGCTACAGTTAGCATTTCGAAAGCGGTAAAAAGCCCTAAAAAAACAGCGTGTGACGTTAAGAAATCAGTTAGTTCTTCCAAAAATGTCGTGCAAACAGTTTTGCCGTTGGAAAATCAAGACGTTAAAACGACGCCGAATGTGGCAAATGCTGAAAACGGTGCCACCGAGGAATTGCGTCCTGAACTTTTTGATTTGATTAAACGTTTCATGGAACCCGGACGCAGTCGTGAAATCAGTGAAGATACTTTGACCATGACTTTGATTGAACGTGATGCGACCGCGGTTGACGTGGAAAAAGCCAAACAAATTTTGACCAAAGCCGGCATTGTCATCAAAAAAGTTAACGACGACGAAAAAATGCGCGTTGGTGCCATTGAAAAAATGATTTCCGAAGCGTCGGTCGATGACCCGATTAAAATTTACTTGCGCGACATTGGTCGTTATAAATTGTTGACGGCGGAAGAAGAAGTTGAAATTGCTAAACGCATGGCGGCCG
>JAFZUF010000121.1 GCA_017618475.1 Clostridia bacterium | reverse complement strand
ACCGGTAGTGCGTGCAGTTTTACCAAATTGTTACTTGTATTGGAAGAAATTGTGCAGCATTACGAACTATATCCGGTAATTTCGCCGAACGCCGATGTGCCGAATCGTTTTATCGACCATTTAACTTTTCAAAGTGAAGTGCAACGAATTACTGGACATGAAATTATTACGACGATCGCGGGGGCTGAACGATTGTCAAGTATGCAAAATTTACAAGGTAGTATTGTGTTCCCGGCGACGGGTAATACGTTAGCCAAGTTAGCTAATGGAATTACTGATACGTGCGTCTTGATGGCGGTAAAAGCTTTGTTACGTAATAACAAACCTTGTGTGATTGGTTTTTCGACTAATGATGCCTTGTCAGGTAGCGCCAAAAACATTGGTGAATTATTTAATCGTCATAATTACTATTTTGTACCGTTTCGTCAAGATAATCCAGTTGCTAAACCATATTCTTGTGTGTGTGATTTTAATCAGGTTTTGGCAACAGTTGATGCGGCATTAAAGGGACAACAATTACAACCATTATTATTAGGCGTAATTTAAGGTGGTATTAATTTGATGATATAAAGTCGATGATGATTTGACACCAACAATTTTTCCAACGATTTGTTCATTACGGAGCATTAATAAAGTTGGTAATGAAGTTATTTGATATCTTTGGACTAAGTCAAGATTGGTGTCGGCATTAATTCGACTGAAATGGATATCGGGCAGGGCGGATTTGATTTCTCGCATAATCGGTTCCATCAATTGGCAATTAAGACAACCGTTGCCATAAAATTCGATTACAACTTTGCTGTTAAAATCAAAATTATTCATTGATTCATTTTCTGGTGCGGGGAAGTCTTTCTGCCACTTTACAAATCCAAGATTTCTTGTTATGCTTATATTACGTTTCCGTAGCTCAGTTGGATAGAGCATCGCCCTTCTAAGGCGAGGGTCCCGTGTTCGAGCCACGGCGGAAACACCATTTATTTTATAATCTCAAATTTTAAGTTTTTTTTCAAAATGTGATTGACACAAATTTTTTTTGCATATAATTTAATAGTAGAACATTTGAATAAGTGTTCAAATAATCAAAGGAGAATGATTGTGGATAAAGTTGCGGATATTCGTCAAAAATTACCGGATAATCAAGACGTTTATAACTTAGCGGAATTTTTCAAAATGTTTGGCAATCCAACAAGGGCGAAAATTTTATATTGCTTGCACTTACAAGATTTATATGTCGGTGAGATTGCCGAAGTGTTGGGAATGAGTATTTCCGCGGTGTCGCATCAGCTTTGGATCTTGCGAGCGGCAAAATTAATCAAGTGCGTGAAAGAAGGAAAAGAAGTTAAATATTCTTTGGACGATGACCACGTTAACCAAATTTTGGCTTGCGGGTTAACACATGTACAGGAGTAAAGGAGAAAATTATGACCAAAGTTTTTCATTTGAAAGATTTAGATTGTGCGAATTGCGCAGCAAAAATGGAGCATTGCTTGCAAAAAATTGATGCTATTAATCACGTATCAGTGAATTTTTTAACACAAAAAATGATGATTGATGTGGTAGATGATGAATTTAAAAATGTCATGCAACAAGTCGTGAAAATCTGCAAAAAGATTGAACCTGATTGCAAGATTGTGATGTAGGAAAATTATGAAGAAAAAATTAATCCGCATTTTGGTTGCATTTGGTTTATTTATTGTTATTTTTACGGTTGATAAAATTATCAATTTAGCTAGTGTCTTTTCAGCTAAGGCAAGTTTTTTATTGCCGTTCGCATTGTATTTAGCGGTTTATTTATTGGTCGGTTACGACGTGATTTGGAAAGCAATGCGTACTTTTGTGCGCGGTCAATTTTTCGATGAAAACTTTTTAATGGTAATGGCAACTTTTGGTGCTTTTGGTTTGGCTGTTTATCGTGGGGTTAACGGGCAATCCTTGGATGGTTTTGACGAAGCTTGTGCTGT
>JAFZUF010000120.1 GCA_017618475.1 Clostridia bacterium | reverse complement strand
GTTGCTAGTAATGGCGAATCAGCATGTCGCCGTGAATGCGTTCCCGGGTCTTGTACACACCGCCCGCCAAGCTATGAGAGCTGAGGGCACCCAAAACCGCTGTGCCGACCGCAAGGAAGCAGGCGTCTAAGGTGAAATCGGTGATTGGAGTTAAGGCGTAACAAGGTAGCTGTAGGAGAACCTGCGGCTGGATCACCTCCTTTTAAGAGTATTGCGTGATAGGAATATCACGCCAGCACAATTAAAAGTCGAATGCGCGAATGCGTAATGTGCATATTTAATCAAGTACAAAGTATTAAGTGCTCACGCAATGAATATCAAAAAGACACCTTCGGGTGTCTTTTTTAATGAAGAATGAAAAGTGAAGGAAAGCTCGACGTATGCGGGCTTTTTTGTTTGTCAGTAAGTTTTTCGATTTTAGGTTCGCAAATAAATTTTCATTTAGGTGTTGACTTTTTGGCAGGGGGGGGGGTAAACTGTTAGTAATCGACATGTTATTGATGAAAATAACTATTAGAAAAAGGAGGAAAATATTATGTCAGACTCGTTTGGAGAAAAAACATTTCAGGAGGTTTTTTTTGAATTGCAGTATTTGAACCCTCAGGCAATTATTAAGTTGCATCCATATTATCAGATGGATGGGCGTAATGCCATTCAAACCAATGTTTCCGTGGATAAATTAGTTTTACCAAATCGTTTTTATTATAATGAAAAAAATGGTATTACAAACAAGCACAATACTAAATCAGGAAGCTATTTATCAATTACTGTTGAACCATTGAAATTGCAACAATTCATGCAACAGCCTAAAACTAATATAGTTGATAAAATTAAACAAAAATTGTTTACACCGAAAGAACCAGACCGCGAAATGTAATCCAATAATTAAAATTCAAACACCGTTTCACGCGGTGTTTTTTATTTGATTTCCACCACTTGGTCCATAATTTGTTGCAAGCGGTCGTTAATTTGTAAGAGTTGCGATGAGTTGCCGGTGTGGTGCAAACCGATAATCGTAAATGAACCGCCGGCTTGCAAATTATCGGTGGTGCATAAAATGTTTTCGTAATCGGTTAAGGCGGCACTGGAAAATAAGTTCGGGTCAATCATGCCTGCCGATTGCATGCAGTTATTGAATGCGAAAAACATTTTGTCCAAAGTGTCAATTACTAAAACGACGTCTTTGCCGACATCAGCTTGTTGTTTGGCTTGGAAAAATGTTAAAAGACACGCCATTAACTTTTCGCGACTGCTGTAACTGGGTTTTGTGTAGCAAGCGTTGTGGACGTCAAAGTTGGTAGGGCGACCGTCAAAAGATAGAAACATGGGAACCACGTCGGCGGGAAGTGTGCCAATAATTTGTGATACTTTGTTGGCGATGTCGGTGTTATCGCCAACCGGCACCATGACCGAAGTGCCTAAATTTATTTTATTACCGAATAAATCAATCGTACGGTCGGCTTTAATTGCGGGCGCTTCGTCGTAAGCCACATGTTGGATGTCGATAACTTCTTTGACAAGAAAATTATCATATTCAAC
>JAFZUF010000010.1 GCA_017618475.1 Clostridia bacterium | reverse complement strand
GAATGAATAATATTGGAACAATAATTTTACTGACAATCAAAAAAGCCCGTAATTTGTCCAAGCTTCCTTAATTTTTCATTCTTTATTATTCATTATTTAACAATGCCCGCGCGTGCGCCAAAGCCGTTTCGCCGCCACCAATAATGCGGGCGATTTCTTGTTCGCGCGCCGCAGGTGACAATGGATAAACATTGGTCACGGTTTGGTTCGCATCCACGTTCTTTTGAATTAAGAAATGCGTGTCCGCGGCCGCCGCCACCGGCGCCAAGTGGGTCACCACAATGATTTGGGATTTTTGCGATCACGCCGCCAACTTGCCAGCCAACGCTACACCCATTTTACCCGAAATCCCGGTATCAATTTCATCGAACACCAAAGTCTTTTGCGGCTCCGGATTCGCCACGGTTTTCACCGCCAACATTAAACGACTCATTTCACCGCCCGAAATAATTTGCGCCAAAGGCCGTACTGGTTCACCCACGTTCGCCGAAAATAAAAATTCCACACTATCGGCACCGTTACTCTTAGGTGCCACAGCGGTGAATTGCACATCGAATTGCGTTTGCGCCATGCCCAAATCTTTTAATTGTGCGATTAATTGATTGGCTAAATTTTTGGCCGCCACTTGACGTACCGCGGTCAATTCCGCCGCTAACTTCGTCACCACCACGGTTTGGGCATCAATTTCGGCTTGCAATCTTTGAATGGTATCACCCGCCGACAACAACCGCATTTGTTCCGCTTTGGTTTTTTCACAAAACGCCAACACGTCCGGCACTGTCGCGCCATATTTGCGTTTCAAATTCTTAATTTCGTCCAAGCGGTCATATACACTTTCCAAAGCGTCCGCACTAAAATCCGTACTGTCTAAATAATCACGCAAGTCAATTAAGATATCAGTGACTTCCCCACTGGCAGCGCCCAATCGTTCCGCCCAGCATTGCAATTTACTGTCGTATTGCTGAACTCCCAGCAAGCGTTTTTGCGCCACACCCAACGACCCATCGCCATCGGTTAAGTTATCCACTACCGCTTGCAAGCCTTCCGCCAACTTTTCCGCATTACGCAACACTAAGGCGCGTTGGTTCAAAGTATCTTCTTCGTCGGCAGATAAATGCGCGCGTTCAATTTCATTAATTTGGTATTGGTACAAATCGAGCAACCGCGCCCGTTCTGCCGGATTGTCACCATAGGTTGCCAATTCGCTTTTTAAATTCTGCAGTTGACTGTACGCATTTTGATAAACGGTTAAATCGGTTTTGGCAAACGCGTCCAAAATGCTTAAATGATTTTTCGGGTCCAAAAGTTTTTCAGTATCATGCTGACCATGAATATCAATTAAATTACTGGCGACTTCGCGCAAACCTTTAATCGTCATCGGCTCATCATTGACACGAATTTCACTTTTGCCGTTCGCATGTAAAGTTCGCACAATAATCGTATCATCAAACACCGCCGTCACGCGCGCAAAATCGGCACCATGCCGAATCGCGTTAACCGACAACTTGTCGCCAAAAATAAAATTCAAACTGCCAATAATAATTGACTTACCCGCGCCGGTTTCCCCCGTCAACACATTAAAATGCGCACCAAAATTGATTTCCACCGCGGGAATCAAAGCCAGATTTTGAATCCGCAAAGTGTTTAACATTATTCCTCCACCAATTTTTCTACGTCGTCAATCACTTCGTAGACTTTGCCTTCCGCTTGGTCCAGTTCTTGCAAAACCGTTTTCACAAGTTCCGCACCGCTGATAAAAGTATCCAAAGCTTGGTCAATGCGTTTTTCGGCTTGGATACTTTGCGTTAATTTTTCTAATTCCGTAATTGTTTTATTCATCGACTGTCACCCCTATTCTACCATCATTAAAGCAAATTTGCAATTTGTCTTTGAGTTGTAGTTCATGTACACTCTTCACCACTTTACCGTCTTTCGCCACCGCTACAAAATCCTTGGGAAATAAATGCATAAACCCTAAAGCTTGTGTGCGAATCTGTTCCAAACGACTGGTGATGGCGTACTTCATTTGTGACCATAAACGCAAAACCACGTCTTTTTGTGAAACCAATTCCGGCACCACAATTTCCGCCGCCGCCGATGGCGTGGGTGCCCGTAAGTCCGCCACGTAATCCACCAAAGTAAAATCAGTTTCATGCCCTACCGCCGCCACAATCGGCAGAAAACTCCCCGCCACTGCGCGCGCGACATTTTCCGTATTAAAGCATGATAAATCTTCATTAGAACCACCACCCCGTGCCACAATAATTAAGTCTACGGTTTTGGTGCGATTAAAATAATCGACACCGGCGCAAATTTCCCGTGCCGCATTTTCACCTTGCACCGCCGCTGGATATAACACAATATCAACGGTTGGATTACGGCGTTTGGTAACATTCATAATGTCATGAATGACCGCGCCGTAACGCGAACTAACCACCCCAATGCGTTTAACTTTGGTGGGTAAAGCTTTCTTTTTATCGAACAAACCTTCGCTTTTTAATTTTTCCGTCAAGGCTTTAAGTTGTTCTAATAATTCACCTGCCCCGGTTTTCACCAAGGCGTGGACATTGAAATTGATTTTGCCGGCCTTTTGCCAATAATCAACTGAACCGCGTAAAGTTACTTGGTCGCCGTCTTTAACCGCACAACGCGATTTATTCCAACACACACACGGAATCGCGGCTTCTCGGTCGCGCAAGGTGAACCAAACACCGGAACCGCGCACAGACACGCCCGACACTTCACCATTTAAAAGCACATTATGTAACATCTCTTCGGCGACAAAGACCGACTTAATGTAGTTGTTTAATTGGGTTACCGACAATTCCATACTACTCCGCAATTTTTGCTAAAATGCCATTCACGAACGCACCACTTTGGATGTCACCATATTTTTTGGCTAAATTAACCACTTCATTAATGATGACCGGCACCGGCACATTACCAATCGCCATTTCGGACATTGCCAAACGTAAAGCCGCTAAGTCAGTTTGACGTAAACGGTCAATCGTCCATTTTTGTAAATGCGCGGAAATTTTTTCATCAATGCTGATACGTTCCGCCAAAAATTTTTCCACAATATTGGTTATGTATTGCTTTTCCGGGATCGGTGCAGTTTTCCCATCTAATGCCAAATCCCAAGCCGCCGCATCTAGTGTCGCGGATTGACCTAAAGCAAAAATCAAACGGAACGCGACTTCACGCGACTCACTTCTGCTTAGAGCTTGCCCCATACTTTGCGCCCCGCACATAGATATTAACTTTGTCAATTTTACTTTTGGTAAATTGTGTTGCCGTATTCAACACTGCTTCTTGGACGCGGTAGGCCACATCCGCCACGGCATCACCGGTTGACACAATCAAATTAACGTCCACATTTAAATGATCACTATCTTTAGAACGGTAAAT
>JAFZUF010000119.1 GCA_017618475.1 Clostridia bacterium | reverse complement strand
TATTGATAACAAGAGTATTACCAATCGTCCTGACCTGTGGGGACATTACGGCATTGCACGTGAATTGTCGGTGATTTTTGACCGTCCGTTAAAATCGCTTGATACTACTTTAGTGCATGAATATGACAATTTGCCCGCGTTAAGTGTGGCAATTGAAGATGAACGTTGTTTGTCTTATGGCGCCATGAAAGTTGGCAATTTGGGTGGGGTAGTTTCGCCCGATATGATGCAAAACCGTTTATATAAATTAGGTCATAACAGTCACGGATTCTTGGTTGATTTAACTAATTATGTTATGCTTGCTTTCGGTAATCCGTTGCACGCTTTTGATGCCAGCAAGGTTGACAAGATCAGTGTTGGTACGGTGAAACCGGGTACACAATTTACCACATTGAAAGATGATGTTATCACAGCCACTAAAGATATGTTATTTATTAAAAGCAATGGTCAGCCGGTTGCTTTGGCGGGGGTAATGGGTGGCAAGAATAGTGAAATTACCGACACAACGGAAAATGTTGTGTTTGAAGTTGCCACTTTTGATGCATCGAATATTCGTCGTACTTCGGTTGCTGTTGGTATTCGCAGTGATGCTAGTATGCGTTACGAAAAAGCACTTGACCCAGAATTAAATTGGTTGGCGGCGTCAGAAATTTTGCGTTTAATTAAACAATATGCACCACAAGCCGCAGTGCAATCCGCTTTTACGCGTGTAATCAGTAAAGCGGCGGCACAAACACCATTGAAAATTGCGGTTACGCGTAAAATGTTAAATAGTTTTACCGGTGTGGATTTTGGTAAACAAGATGGCATGGTAATGCGTAAATTAACGGCTTTGGGTTTTGCGCCACAAATTGATGCGGAAAAAATTGTAGTAACGGTACCAACTTGGCGTCGTTGGAAAGATATTACGACACCAGCTGATGTGGTGGAAGAGATTGTTCGTAATTATGGCTATCAAAACATTGTGCCGGTAGCACCAATGGTGGCAATGAAGCCTGTGCCAACCGCTTTAAATGCGCAAGCGAAGGACACCTTAAAAAATTTATTGGCATGGAAATATGCGTACAGTGAAGTACACACTAATATCTGGTATGATACGAAGGCGTTGAAACATTTGGGTATTACGGCGGCGTCATATGCAACAATTGCTAATCCGTTTAACAAAGACGACAATCAAATTCGCAGTACCATGTTGCCAAGTATGTTAACGGTGGCGAACAATAACAAAGCGCAAAATCATGTTCGCGTATTTGAAATTGGACGTGTAATTAATCAAGATGGTACGGAAACTGAACATTTGTCCGGGGTAGCGGTTGGTGTTGATTACAAAACTGTCAGTGAAATGGTGTCAGATTTATTTGAACAATTAGGTATGCCAATCACTTACCGTTTACATCATAATGATGCGAATTATTGGCACCCAACTAATAATGCACAAATTTTAAGTGGTAAAGAAGTGGTTGGCGCGATTGGTATTATTCTCCCACAAGTGATGGCTAACGCGGTTGGTTTTGAAATTAATTTATCACAATTGGATTTCCAAAATGCCATTAAAGAACGTGCACCAATTTAGTCAAAAATCCCCAAAAATGAATTGGATTTCACCTTTGTTTGGCAAGATAATTATGCGGCTTTGGATACAATTTGGCATCAATACCAAAATCCATTGGTTGTGAAACGTGTTTTGAAATCCGTGTATGGTCATAAGTTTACGTTGACATTTACCGTTTCCAGTACGGAAAAAACGCTTGACAAAACAGAAATTAATAAAATTCATCAAGAAATTCTTGACTTTGCTGCGCGAAATAATGTACAACTAGGATAGTGAACGAAAATATTTTTTACATTGATGCAAAGACCAAAATTGTCGACTTTTTAACGACAGAGTTTTCGGGCACTTTTCCATTAAAATTGCAAAATCGTTTCTTGAATTTTTTTCCACAAATTGCTAATTACGAAGAAGAAGGTGAGAAATTCAAACCGGCAATTTTCTTTACCAATAATATTGATACAGTTGTGAAAAACATTCCCAGTGCAACTAAAATTGTTTTGTTTAATGATGCCAATGAAAATATGTTTGCATCACGTTTGAAAAGTTTAATTCCATTCTGTAATTTGCATTGGTGTGTCTATGTATCAATCGGGGAAGAAGGAATTGAATATGGTATTTTCCGCGTGATTAACAGTATTAAAGACGAGAACTTGGAAACAATCATGTTTAAGTCACAAACTTTGTTAGAAAAGAGTAACAAATTGTTTGGAATTTATGTTTATGCGGAAAACACTTGGACAATTACCATGCGCAGTTTGAAAGGGCGCGTGGTTAACGTCAACTTTGCGTTGGATATTCGTGTGGTTAACAACTGGGAAGAAGAAATTAAAGAATTCGTGGACGCCAGCTTTTCAAAATTACGTACCAGTGCTAAAAAATTACAAGAGATTAAAACCATGTACCGCAATATTTTTCGAAATGTTTCGCGTTTGGTGGAAGGTACGATTTGTGTCGTAGTGGATTCGGAATATAAACCTGATGCGTTCTTTGAAGATGGTATTTGGTTAAAAGAACCAATTAACTTTTCGAAATTATTTGCGCAGACCAATCAATACAATGAACAACGTTTAACCACCATGTCGGACGTTTTTGTAACGATGTTAAACTTTGATGGGATTACCGTTGTGGATAACATGGGACAAATTCGTGCCTATAATGTGTTTATTGAAACCAATATGAAAGTGGCAGGAAATATTATTGGTGGTGCGCGTAAACGTGCGGCATATACAATTATTAACAGCAAACGTCCAAATATTATTGGTGTTTATTTCCAAAGTCATGAAGGTGAAATGTTTTATTCACCAGTTAAAAAATAATTTAAAATATGATTTACTGCCGGCATAATGGCGGGTAGGTGCCCCTTGTTTAAAGGGTGCTTAAAATTGTCATTGCCAAGTTCAATCGTAAAAGATGGAATGCCATGTCGTAAAGCTAAATAATCGGTTAAGCCACCATAAGAACCAATCGACAGTTCGGCTTGGTAGCCGGTAAGTCGGGCTAAGTTTTCGGCAGTAGTTTGGTCGGCGGTGCGACTGTAATAAATTACGTTGCCTTTGGTGTGTAAAGCAACACTGGCTGTAGGACGGAAATGTTTAATCAAGCGAAGTAATGCATGGGTTTCCGGTTCGCTGTGCGGTTCGGGGCCAATGTAGTTGGCGGGGGCGGGGTAATTTAAATTGCTGCGCCCGTAACCCCAACCAAGATCAAAGTTGACATTAAGATCCACCGCACGAATGTTAGCTTTCCATGAACTGAAGTCAGTGGAGCCTTGGTTGATGCGTGTTAAAAACTTTTGGCGGTGGTACGATAGATTTTGTAAACCGTACATGGCTAAATTAACACCGTCGGGGTTGCAACAGATGACGGCGGTAATACATAAATCGTCGGGAACAGTAGTATGTGTTTGCAACCAATTTTGCAAAGCCAATGACCCAATCCATTCGCGGGCGTGCATGCCGGCGGTAATTAACAAACGGCGCGGAGCGGTGGTGCGCCCGATTTGCAAAGCAATGATTGGTTGGTGTAATACTGAATAACCAATGATTTTCGTTTGTAATAAATTGGTTAAATCAGCGTAATTTTTGATATTTGCCGGCAATGTTTGTGTGCCATAGAAATCCGTTCCCCAACGTAATTGGAATGCTTTGAAATGTCGTTTGAAGTATGAAATATGCTTGATTAAATCATAAATACTACAAGATATTGGTGTTTTGGTTAAAAATTTTGGTACCAAAGCCAAACCGACTATACCGCCCGATTTGATAATTGCCCGGATTTGTCGGTTAGTTATATTGCGCGGGTGGTGATGAACAGCATTAAAAGCGGTATGCGTGCAAATTAGTGGTAGCGTGGTGACACGGGTAAATTGCCAAAAACTGCGACGGTTCAGATGGGCGGTGTCGATTTGAATACCGGCTGTTTCTAAACGTTTAATGACTTGGTATCCCCACGGTGTAATGCCGCCGCGACAGTGGGCGCCGCCCGCCAAATTGTTCGCTGTATTCCAAGTTAGTCCGACACTGTGCGGGTGCAGGTCGACCAATTTTTCCAGATTGTCGGGCGTTAAAAACCACGCATCTTCGATATGTAGCTGGCAAATAGGGTATTGTGGGTTATTTTTAATTTTATTAAGCAGTGCTTGCTTTTTGGCGATAACTGTCAGCGGGTCTTTAAGTTCGGTCGTCCAAACCGATAACCAAATTTCATCGACACTCATCGCCTTGGCTTGACGTAAATAGGATAATATTTTTTGTGGCGGCAGTTCTAACAACGCATCATTATGTAAATCAATCACTACTATAATTATGCGGCAGACGGTTGCAAAATTAACCCGAAACATGGTATAATAATGATGGGACCGATAAAAATCTGTTCGATTTCGTGGGGGCGATTGGCTTCGACGGTTGACGGACGGTTCGTTAAGCATACCGGCGGGGTAACCATACGTTAATTGGTTGCAACAAATTAAATGCAGATAAAAATCTGAACACTGTTGCTTTGGCTGCCTAATTGCGGCTAAGCACCGGCGGACGACACGTTTTAACTCTTTCCAACGACCGTCTGCAAACAAAGAGTCAACGGTACAACGTAACCATGTCCCGACGGTGACGGTGTACGGCTCCAAAAGTCGGACTTGGCTATAACAATTTGTCGTTAGGTTGGTGGTCAATTTTTTATAGCGACTATGTATGTAGAAAGACGAACAAAAACTCAATCGGACCCGGGTTCAATCCCCGGCGTCTCCACCAAAGTAATTTAAATTGAAACTTCGATTATATTTGTTGTTTTTTTTTGTGGAAATTTATGATACCATATTGGTATGGTTAATAAACAACTAGAAGAGTATATAAATGAAAATGTTTTCCCACTTTATAAAAAAAATGACCTGGGACACAACATTGTCCATATCAAAGAAGTTGTTAGAAGATGTTTTGTATTGAATCAATCATTTAAGCTTAATCTTGATGAAAACATGATTTTTGCGATAGCATCGTACCATGATTTAGGAAAATATATTGAC
>JAFZUF010000118.1 GCA_017618475.1 Clostridia bacterium | reverse complement strand
GATTCAAAATTTTCACGCCAAGTGCCATCCCCGACGATACAGTATTTCACACCATATTCTTTCAACACTTGTACACTGAGTTCACCCATGCGGCCACCAATTTCAATATCACTGACGTCTTGCGCGCCTAATTGCAATGGTTTCGGCATTTTCAAACGCGCGATTTCGTAGTAACATGCCGCCGGTGACAAAATTACTTCGGTGTTATTTTGTAATTCTAAACCGCGCTTGTAAACCTGTTGAAAAAAATCCAAAACTTCTTGGGGAGTTTTATTAGATTTCCAACAAGCAAAAAACATTGGTCTACGCATTTTATTTTTCTCCTTTTTTTTGCAAACACGCAATTCCCGGTAAGGTTGTGCCTTCCACAAATTCCAAGGCCGCACCACCACCGGTAGAAATGTGTGTAAATTGAAAGTTTTTCACCGCTGCGGCAGTATCGCCCCCGCCAACCACACTGACTGCTTTACTTTCAGCAACTAACTTAGCAACCGCCCGCGTACCGGCACCGTTTTTCGGATCAACGTCAAATTGTCCCAAAGGACCATTCCAAAAGATGGTGCGGCTTTTGGCAATCAACGGTTGCCATGCCTTAACGGTGGCGGGCGAAATATCCAATCCCTTATCTGGAGCTAAATAAATTTTAGCACGGTGCTTGATACCATCATCTTGCCAATCTTGCGCAATACACCCACCGATTAAAAGATTATCCGCAACACCTGCCAATTTCCGCGCTAACGGTAATTTATCACTGGCTTTTTTGCCACCAATAATCACGGTAAATGGACGTTTTGGTTTGTTCGTTATTTGGCTTAAGTAATGAATTTCGCGTTCCATCAAGAAACCGGCATAACTGGGTAAATAATTAGCCACCCCCACAGTACTGGCATGCGCGCGATGGGCCGTTCCAAAAGCATCATTGACAAACACATCACCTAAACGTGCCAATTGTTTAGCAAACACTGGGTCATTGTCAGTTTCAGCTTTGGTAAAGCGCGTATTTTCCAATAATAACACACTGCTATCGGGCATTGCGTTTACTTGTTGTAACACTTCAGCACCTACTGTACTGGGTGCAAATTGCACAACAACATCCGGTAATAAATTTTGTAAATGTTCGTAAACCGGACGCAACGAATACTGTGGTTCAGGTTTACCTTCCGGACGACCAAAATGGCTGCACAAAATTACGCGCGCCCCTTTTTCCAATAAGAAACGAATGGTTGGCAAACTGTCCACCATGCGTTTGTCATCACTGATTGCCCCGTCAACCGTCATTGGTACATTGTAATCCACCCGCACCAAAACGCGCGTACCCGCTTGAATTGGCGCATCTTCCACACTTGCTACTTGGCATTTTTTCATCGTACTTAATTATAATACGCCAAAACCATCTTGCCAAATCAAAACACGAAAAAAGCCCGCACTTTTGCTCGGGCTTTCTTTGATTTTGATAATCATTAATCGTTACGCTTGTGCCGCAACTTGAACACCAACACCCATGGACGAGCAAACGGTGATGCGTTTTAAGTAAGTACCTTTCGCGGCGCTTGGTTTGGCTTTGACGATTGCGTCTAACAAGACCGCATAGTTTTCCGCCAATTTTTGCGTACCAAAAGACATTTTACCGATAATACAGTGAATAATGTTGGTTTTGTCCAAACGATATTCAACTTTACCGCCCTTGGCATCCGCAACCGCTTTCTTAACGTCCATAGTAACGGTACCACTCTTTGGGTTCGGCATTAAGCCTTTGGGACCCAAAACACGAGCAATACGACCAACCATACCCATCATATCTGGGGTGGTGATACAGACATCAAAGCCCAACCAACCACCATTGATTTTGGTAATCATATCTTCCGCACCAACGAAATCAGCACCAGCTTTTTCCGCTTCGGTGGCTTTGTCACCCTTGGCAATAACCAAGATTTTTTGGCTACGACCAGTACCATGTGGCAAAACTACAGTACCACGCACTTGTTGGTCGGCTTGCTTACCATCAACGCCCAAGTTAATGTGGACTTCGATGGTTTCGTCAAATTTAACGCGTTTGGTTTTTTCGACCAATGACAACGCTTCGTTAATTGGCAAAGCGTGTACGTTTTTGGTTTCTTCCAAAGCTTTGTTGTAACTCTTACTGTGTTTCATCGTCTTATTCCTCCACGGTCACGCCCATACTGCGCGCACTTCCTTTGACCAAGCGTTCCGCCGCTTCAATTGAAGCTACGTTCAAATCAGGCATTTTTTGTTCTGCGATTTGACGAACTTGGTCTTTGGTTAATTTACCGACTTTTTCAGTGTTCGGACGTTTGCTGCCGCTTTGTAAGCCTAAAACTTGTTTAATCAAGACGGCTGCTGGCGGAGTTTTCAAAACGAAGTCGAACGAACGGTCACCATAAATGGTCACCACGACCGGGATAATTAATCCCTTGCCTTTGTCCTTCATCGTGGCATCGTTAAATTGTTTAACGAAACCCGGTAAGTTAATACCATGTGGGCCAAGGACAGTACCCACGGGTGGAGCCGGAGTTGCAGCACCGGCTTCCAATTGCAGCTTAACAACTGCTTTAATTGGTTTGTCTGCCATTTTAAATTGTTCCTTTTAAGCGGTACCAACGACTGCGTAACTTTGTTACACATCTCCCGCGTTAATGTAGATAATATAACCTAATTTGAAATATTTGTAAAGGGCTTTACACAAAATAAGACCAATGCACTTTCCCAAAAAATTGGTTTTCGGTTTATTTTTATTGCCTTTGGTGGTTTTTTGTGGCGCTTGGACCATGCCATCGGCCGGCGCACCCACAGTCTTAACATTAAATTTTGGCATGGAACAAATCGTTTTAACCGACGAAATTTTACAAGGCGGTTGGTATAACTACGACGCGCGCCAAGATTTAACCCACGGCAAAAGTTTATTTTCCCGCGCGACCAGTATGGACGAAACCGACACTTTCGCCGGCACCTTCCCCGACATCGTGCAATACCTTGACCGGATTGCCCCCAAATTTGAAATTATCCCTTTCGACGGACAAATTGATTTTCACCCCCACGCTCAACCGCGCTTCACCGTGCGCGGACAAAAGGCCGGACGCGTAATTGACCGCGAACGTTTGTATGCGGACATTTTAGCCGCGCTGAAAGGCAATCAATATCCGGCGGTTAATGTCAATTACCGGACGGTGGAACCCACGCCCGCGGAACAAATCATTAACGCCATCAAACAGCGCAGCCGTTTCAGTACGGATTGTACAGACAACCCCGACCGTGAAAACAACATTGCGTTAGCACTCGGCAAGTTCGATGGTTTGCGTGTTAACCCAGGTCAACAAGTTTCGTTTAACCAAGTGGTTGGACGTCGTTCGGCGGCCATGGGTTTTCGCGAAGCCAAAATTATTGTCGGTGGCGAATATGTTGACGGCATCGGCGGTGGTGTATGTCAGGTCAGCACGACAATTTTTAACGCCGTGGTACAAGCCGGTTTGCAAATCACCGAATCGCACCACCACAGTCTGCGTTCGTCATACGTTCCCTTGGGACACGATGCCATGGTTTCTGGGGCCGCCGATTTGCGTTTCATTAATAACACCGGCGCGCCGATTTATTTCGAAACTAACTTTCAAAACCACCACTTAACCGTCACGATTTATGGACGCGACAAAGGTAATAATATCCGTTACCAACTCGACACCAACGTCACCAAAACATTGGAGCCAAAAAATCAATGGGTGGACGATTTACCCACCGCCACTATTAAAGACTACCAAGCGCATCCCGACCGTTACGACAAAGTGTTAATTAAAAGCGGACAAGCGGGACACGTCGTTGACACTTACATTGAAACCTACCAAGGGACTCGCCGCCTGTCGCGTAAACTATTACGCCGCAACACCTACCAAGCCACCCCCAACCAATACACGTTACAAAAACGTGCCGAACCAACGACTTTGGTAACTGAAACTATAAGTAAAAGTTGATTGTCATGTCAATAACCTTGCGGATATGTTCAAGTCGATTAACACGCAGTATTTGATTGATTTATGTATAAAATAAAAAGTCCTAATTGTCGTCAAAACCTTTACGCAATGGATTATTTAATGTAACCTCTATTTAGCCATCATAAAGCGTTATTACTTTGATTAGTATATCAATCAACATTGATGCAATGTGTTCTAAAGCTTTGGCATAATATTTACGGATAATTTGCTTTGTAATTCCGACACTATATTTACTTTTTGATTAGTAAATTATTGCAAAAATTACTTCAACAGCATGAACATCTTGAAAAACATTATTGCTCATGATAAATTATTGTGATGGAATTATATAATTCTAATAAAGTTGCCTATGGAAAAGTTCAAGACATGTTTAAACTTGAAGACAAAGCTGCTATTATTCATGCAACCGGAACAGGTAAGTCTTTTATTGCTTTACAGTGGTTATATGATAATCGTGATAAAAGATGTTTATTTTTAGCTCCAACTTATGAAATCATTGATCAATTGGAAAGACATATGCGATCTCAAGGTTTTAACATAAAAGATTTCCCTAATTTGAAACGTATGACTTACGATAATCTTGCCGGTTTATCAGCACAAGATTTGAATAATTTACATGTGGACAATATTGTATTGGATGAATTCCATCGTTGTGGTGCGCCAACATGGGGTAAAGCTGTAAATGCGTTGCTTCGAAACAATCCAACAACAAAAGTCTTAGGTATT
>JAFZUF010000009.1 GCA_017618475.1 Clostridia bacterium | reverse complement strand
GCATGAAATCGATTTTTCAAAAAGCATTAATGCTAATGGGGTCACCAGTGATGATTTAGTTTCCGGTAATGTGGTGATTGATGCAATTGAAATGCATGTTGAAAATACTGCGCAAGGTCCGGCTTTGGCGTTAACAATTCAAGTATATTTTAACGGTTGCGTTTATAAAAATTTAAAATTTAATACTGTGGTCGATGCGATTTCTTTTGATAAAGAATTGACTTTTCAGACTACACAAGCAACATACGTTGATGTTTTACCGCAGGTTAATACAACTGTCGAAATTGAAAATAATCTTAATCTGGCGCCAAATTCGCCGTATATTACGCACGTGCTTGCTGCGGAAGGTGCACGCGTGAATAATTTACAGGTTACTGCTGCCGATGGAAAAACGATGCTTGAAGGAATTTTGGCGGTTAATTTACTGTTAGAAAATGAAGAACATATTATTTACGGAGAACGCTACGAAGTGCCATTCCAGGCTCACATTCGTATGGATAATTTAGATCGTGATTATACCGTGACCGCAAACGTGGTACCATTGAATGTTAATGCTAAAGCCCGACGCGGTACAGAATTATTAATTGATGCACAATTGGGGGTTATGGTACAAGCCAGTACACAAAAACAAATGAAGGTGGTAACTAATTTACAAGAAGGAGTAACCAAAACCGATGACGGCAGTGCCATTCGTATTTATATTATTGGTGAAAAAGAAAACTTATGGGATTTGGCGAAACGAACAAATTTAAGTTCAGCTGCCTTATTGCAACAAAATCCAAATTTAGAAAATGGTTGTATTGCCGGTGAACGAATTGTTGTATATCGTCATGAAAACGTAAACTTATAATTGTAAAGTTAAGGCGTTAACGACAACGCAAACGGAACTTAAACTCATGGCGGTGGCTGCAATCATGGGGTTAAGGGTTAAGTGTAGCGGAAATAAAACACCCGCTGCTAAAGGTATGCCCAAAATGTTATAAAAGAAAGCCCAAAATAAACCAAGTTTAATGTTGCGCATGGTACGACGGCTGAGTTTAATAACAGTTACTAAATCGGCAAGTGAATTTTTGATTAAAACGATACCAGCAGCCTCTACCGCAATATCGGTACCGCTGCCAATTGCAACACCAATGTTGGCCGCCTTTAATGCGGGCGAATCGTTAATCCCGTCGCCTACCATTAAGACATTATGACCAGCTTTTTGCAGTGCGGTAACATGGCGATATTTTTCAGTGGGCAGTACACCAGCAATAACCTGGTCGATGCCTAATTCGGTGGCAAAAGCAGTAGCGGTATTTATGTTATCACCGGTTAGCATAATTACGTGTAAGCCCATGGCTTTTAATTGCTGGATAGCATTAATGCTGTCGTTACGGATTGTATCAGTCAATGCCACAACGCCCAGTAATTTATCAGTAGTAGCGCAAAAAACAACAGTCTTACCAACCTGAGCATATTCGTTGGTTAATTCTAAGGTTTTCTGACGGTTTGCATTATGTAAATATGGTGCAACAAATTTAGCACTACCCAAATAAATTGGTCGGTTACCTAAAGTGGCTTGAATTCCTTGTCCGGGAACTTCATGTAAATGGGTTACGTCAAGATAGGGACGCTTATTACCGTAAGCTGAAACAATGGCTTTGGCCAGTGGGTGGTTGCTGTAACGTTCGATACTGGCATAAAATTGCAGGAGATTAGCCAAACTCAAATTGGCTTGTAATGGTTGGATATCGGTGACCTTTAGGTTGCCGCTGGTTATGGTGCCGGTCTTATCCAAAATCACAGTATCAATTCTATTAAGATTTTCTAGGTTTGTGGCGTTTTTAATTAAAATGCCTGCAGTTGCCGCTTTGCCGGTGCTAATCATCACTGCTAGTGGTGTGGCCAAACCCAAGGCACAAGGACAGGAAATTACCAAAACGCTAATCGCAAAATTAAAGGCAAGGGCAAAGTCGCGACTGATCAACCACCAAACGATTAAAGTAATCATAGCGATGCTCATTACAATTGGTACAAAGATACCACTGACTTTATCGGCAAGACGAGCAATGGGTGCTTTGGAATTGCTGGCGTGATTAACTAAATTAACAATTTGTGCCAAGGTGGTATCTTTACCAACTTTGGTGGCGCGGAAGGTAAAAGTGCCGTTTTCGTTTTGCGTTGCGGAAATCACATTGTCGCCAATGTTTTTGGCAATGGGCATGCTTTCACCAGTAATTGCGGCTTGATTGATAAGGCCGGTTCCGTTGATAATTACTCCATCAACGGGGATAACATCGCCGGGTTTAATTAAAACAATGTCATTAATTTTTAATTGATTAACTGCAATTGTTTGTGGTTTCCCATTTTGGATGATGGTGCAAGTTTGTGGTGCTATTTGAACTAATTTACTGATGGCATTGGATGTTCGAACCTTGGCGCGTGATTCAAAATATTTGCCTAAAGAAACCAAGGTGACAATTGTGGCGGCGCTTTCAAAATAAAAAGCATGATTGAGGTTATTGCCAACCACTGCCAAAATGATTACTATGACGCCATAGAGATAAGCAGTGCCAGAACCGATTGCAACCAATGTATCCATATTTGGTAGCAGCTTAAAAAGTGCTTTGAAACCACGTGTAAAGAATTGGTAATTTAGAATTAAAACAATACTTGTTACGATAAGTTGAATAATACCAAAAAGCAAGAAATGGTTAGCGTCATGCATGGTTCCCATGGCAAAGATCATCAATGGTAACCAAAAACTTAAAGAGATAATCAATTTAATGAGTTTTTTTTTACTGGTCGATGATTGTCGGTCGTGAAATTATGATGATTGCACTCGGTGGCTCCATAGCCAATTTGGTTTACTGTATCAATAATGGCTTGTGCGGTGATATTATCATCACACTCTAATGTCATTATTGCAGAAATTAAATTAACGTTAACATTACGCACACCTTGTATTTTACTAACATTTTTTTGTATATTATGTTGGCAACTGGCACAAGCCATGCCAGAAATTTTAAATTCACGATACATATTTCCCTTATAATACTTTGTCAATAAATTGTAAAGTTTTTTGTAAAACCTACCTTAGGTATATTGACAAAACTTGCCATTTTTGTTAACATAAACACTGATATCTTTTTAAAAATTTAATAAAATAATAAGGGGAAGAAATGAAAAATTTGTGTTTGGCAGCATGGAAATGGATTAATGAAGACGGCAAACCTGGTGCGTTTATGTGGGCCACATTGACTGTGGCTGCTGCAATTGTATTTACAATGATTGCCGTTTTAATTTGGCGCTTAGGTCGTAACTGGCGTTTGAAGAAGGCGGCAGAAGCTAAAATAAATGGTACAACAGTAGTGATTAACAACAATGCCGAATCATTTGAAAAACGAAACGATAATCAGTTAGATTATT
>JAFZUF010000117.1 GCA_017618475.1 Clostridia bacterium | reverse complement strand
TGCTTAGATAAAGGTTTCAAACCAAATGAACCAGTTGATGTGGTTGTGCGTCCGGAAGACGTAGAAATCAACCCTGCCAAGCCACAATTTGAAGGTGTGGTCATGAGTTCGGTATTCAAAGGTACCTTCTATGATTTAACCATTGTTTTGGACGATTACGAATTATCGGTTAAAGATACCAAGACCTACCCCGTTGGCGAAAAAGTCAAAATGGCGATTGAACCAGATGGCATTCACGTCATGCCGAAAGAAGCTTTAACTAATGAATACAAAACCGTTGCAACCAGCGAAAACACGATTTCAATTGGCGATACCGACTTTGAATTTATTCCAGCAGAAGGCGAAACCTTTAATAAAGGCGACCATGTGGTGGCAACTATTAACTTTGACAAGATTGAATTAACCGACGACGAAGAAGAAGGACAAATCAGCGGTAACATTACTGACATGATTTATAAGGGCAAATACTACCAAGTCAAAATTTGGCTTGATAATGACACGGCGTTAATCGTGGATACGCCGTACGACTGGGATGCCGATGACCGTGTCGGCCTAGTTATCAAAAAAGAAGACATTAAGGTGCGCCACGATGAAAAAGATTAATTTTAACTCTCGCAGTTTATTTGCCCTACCTTATTTAATTTACATGACCATTTTCGTCGTGGTCCCGCTATTCATGTTACTTTATTTCGCGTTTTTTGGTGATGGTACTTTTTCTTTCACAGAAGTTAGTGCTTTTTTCACCGACAGCAGTCAATGGGCAACCGTAGCCCGCAGTTTGCGTATCGCTTTAACCGCCTCTTTGGCTTGCATTTTAATTGGCTACCCATTGGCATACACTATCGCAAGAATTAAATCCAAAACTATGCAATACATGGTTTTAATGGCCTTGGTTGCACCCATGTGGATCAATGGCTTACTGCGCACCATTGCGTTAAAAGACTTGGCCACCTTGATGAATATCCCCACCGGCGAAACGCTTTTAACCTTGGGTTTAATTATTGATTATTTACCATTCATGTTAATGCCAATTTATTTGGTCATTACCGGCATTTCTAAATCTTATTTGGAAGTTAGCGCGGATTTGGGCGCATCGCCATTCATCACATTTTTAAAAGTTACTTTACCATTATCCATGTCGGGAATCATTAGTGGTTTCTTAATGGTCTTCACCCCTGCGGTTTCGACCTATTATATGAGTGAATACTTGGGTAACCAAAGTACCTTCATGATTGGTGAACAATTAAACACAATGTTCACCAAAGACAACAAATCCGGCGCTGCTGTGATTGCATTAATCTTATTAGTTTTGGTTGGCGTATCAGTCTTTGTTGCTAATCAAATTTCCCGCATTGGTAACAACAAAAAAGGAGGTATCGCCTAATGAAACAAAAAACTGGAAAAACCCTAGGAGTCACCTTGGTATTATTAGTAGCCGCAGTTGTTTATTTACCAATTTTGTTATTGGTATTCTTGTCATTCAGCAACGGTTTAGAATTTTACAAACAACTATTCACCACAGCCGAATATATGCAAGCGGTCGGCAACACTATTTTAATTGCCGTGGTAGCCTCTTTAATTGCCACCATGATTTCCGCAATGGCTGCCACCGGTATTTTATACTTGAGTAAGCGCACCCGCGCCGTAACCATGGCCGTTAACCAATTACCAATTATTAACGCCGATATTGTTACTTCCTTTGGCTTAGTTTTGTTATTTGTCAGTATTGGCATGACCAACTTGGGCTTGTTAAAATTGTTACTGGCACATGTATTAATTGCTTTGCCATTCTGCTTGCTAACGGTTTTGCCAAAAATGCGTCAATTGGATACAAACTTAATTGATGCCGCATTGGATTTAGGTGCATCACCCTTCAAAGCATTCACCAGCGTAATTGTACCGCAATTAGTACCGGCAATGGTTCAAGCATTCTTGTTGGGCTTTACCTTGTCACTTGATGACTTTGTCATTACGCAATATAACAATAGCGGTGTTCCAACCATTTCAACCGTAGTTTACGGCGCCATCAGCCGTCGTGATATTCCAAACGCGTTTAAAGCTTTAACCACCATTATCTTTGTAGTCATTTTAATCGTTTTGGTGATCATGAATTTGAATGCTGCCCGCGTTCGTAAAGGTATTAAAATCAGCCGTAAAATCACCGCAATTGTCTTGGCCGCTGTTTTGTTATTGTCTGGTGGCATCATCGTACCAATTATCGTTAACAACTTAACCCCGCGTAGTTTAGTTTTGAAAATTTACAACTGGGAAGATTACATTGCTACCGGTGCCGCTTCAGATGATGATTTATTGGCCGAATTTGAAGAATACTACCGCGAAGTACTTGCCGACCAAGGCGTCAAAAATGCACAAGACTTCCGTATTGAATATCACACTTTCACGGATAACGAAGAATTGTACAGTAAAATTAATACTCAACATTCAGACTATGACTTGATTTTTCCGTCCGAATACATGGTCGAAAAAATGGCTGCGGAAAAATTAATCCAACCAATTAATAAAAACCAAATCGATGGTTACGATGATTTAGACAACGCCATCTTAAGGAGCACTGCTGCTTTCACAACTATTGAAGGTGATGCGGACAGTGTTTGGGCAATTCCTTATATGGTTGGTACCGTTGGCATTATGTATGATACTGCTGTTATCGATGCGATGGCGGAAAAGATGCCCGAAGATAAAAAAATTGACACCGCAAAATTTGAAGAATTGTTGGCAGAATATGGTTTTGGCGTCTTGTTTGGCGAAGGCGGTACCGATGTCTTCAGTGGACGCATTACCATGAAAAAATCCGCGCGTGATTCAATTGGCATTGCCATGATTTATGGTGCCCAAAAACAAAGCACTCCCTATGCAGAAAACCACACTGTTGCCGACGCTACCTATTTAGACCAATTCGATGAAAACAACGAATATGATAAATCGATGTTGTCCGATATTTTGAATATGGATGGCGATTATAACATTGATTTAGCCCGTCAAATTTTAATGGACCAAATCAACACCATGCACCCGATTTATGAAAACGATA
>JAFZUF010000116.1 GCA_017618475.1 Clostridia bacterium | reverse complement strand
TCATCCGTATGTGTGTCCAAGAAATATGACCAAAAATCTTCAAACGACACACTACGCAAAAAAGATGTTATCATATCAGTAATCATCCACGATTTGGCATAACACAAGTTTTTTCGTAAAAAAGTTAATTGCTCTGCGGCTGTTTTACAGCGTAACAAACCAATCGCAAAATACGAAAAGTCAACTTCTAAATATTTACCAAGTTCAAAATCATTTAGTGGCAAAGTTTCATCGTGGTAATGCGCTTTAACCAATTTACGTAAAATCGGTACACGAACACCAATAACAACATAATCACTATTGGTAAGTTTTTGTGAAAAATCGGCATATTTCTTGTCGGTATTGTTTTTTAACAATTGCACAAATTCCGAATAAACCATCATCTCATTATAACAAAAAAACTTGGCAAAATGCCAAGTTCTTTTTATTTTGGAGCTCCCGGTCAGATTCGAACTGACGACCTGCTGATTACAAGTCAGCTGCTCTACCAGCTGAGCCACAGGAGCATGTAACCACATTATGCGGTACATTGCGAAAAAAGTCAACGACAGGTTTTTAATTTTTTTTGTTGGCTTTTTCGGCTTTTTCTTCTTCGGTTTTACGTTGGTAGTAATTTTTATAACCAACGCGTTGATTATCACCAGCATCCCACTTGCGGCCGCCGGTCACCAAAATTGCAACAAACAAAGCGACGGCAATAATCATGGCCAAAATTGGCGCAACAATGTTATTGGGAATCGCAATTGCCGTAGTCAAACAAATCAACGCTAACCCCAAAACCACCGCACCGGCAATAATTGTCAAACGACGCGCAATCACACCATTGCTGGACATGAAAATACCATCTAACAAAAACTTAGTACCAAGTGCCGCCAAGAAAATGGTTGCCGCCCAAGGTAATGAATACCATGCCAAAACATTGTTATCCGGCAGATATTTTGCAACTAACACTTGCGTCAGCCACAATCCCGCCAAAGCTAACAAAACTAACGGCATAAAAATACGTGAAAGAATTTTTTTATCCATACTGCAATTATACCATGCTTAAAAAATCATGGCAAGGAATATCCCGGACACAAACGCTAAAATACCCATTCCGGCACAAGTTAATAAAATCTTCCACCAAGATTTAGGTGTCTTACCATAAAGTTTTCCAGTTTGTCCGTTCAAATACAAGGGATATTGTACCCCCTTATATTTTGTACTGCCAATATAGATTGGTAATAAAACATATTTATAAGTAATATTTGTAAAACTGGATTCAAGCTGTAAATCTTCCAAGGTGGTACCATTACGACAATATCTTGCCATTAGTTTAGCACGCACAGCATCTTCCATTGTTTTTTTGGCTTCATTCCAACACTTTTGTGCATCTTTTGATGCATTACCAACCGTAAATCCTGAAAGATAAGATTGTTGAAATACTTTTCCTTCATTAGTATTAAACGGTTTGATTTGTTCCAAAAAATTTGGTGTAATTTCATCATTCGCCAAGATTAATATGTCATCAAAAGTGCGTGTATCAAGATCATTAATACCTCTTTTTGATGTTTGCGTTCGAGTTATGGCCTTACCATCAACGGTAACAGTTGTTGTGTTTGTTTGCACCAGTACTGCACTGTAACGTGTAACTACGTTAGCATCAAAGGTAAACGCCGGGCAATACACACACGTTAATTCACGATTTTTCGCAATTTGTTTAAATTCAGATGGTGCAAAAATTCGTTTTGACAACCAATCATTAACTTTTCCTGTAGCCTCTTCACGATTTAATTCAAACATTATCACGGTATCCGGACGCGAACCTGACGATTCTTGGGTTTTAACCATGTTTGTCTCGCCACAGTAGTCACACTTGGTTACTAAATCAAATTTAGCTGCAACAATCTTTGCACCACAATGCTCACAACGAAAAACAATCGTATCTTTTTGCCAAGAAGGTGCGCTCTTTAATATATCTTGAAATGATTTTTCAGACGTTGCCGTGCCTTCAACCGCTACAAAATTATTACAACGTTGACACAACAAACCACCTTTGGTCGGATTATAATACATATTTCCGCCACAATTTTTACATTTCTGTGTAACTTGCATTGACCTAGACATTACAATTTATTACCACACTCTGAGCAAAATTTGGCACCAGGTTTAACAGATGCTCCACACTTACTACAAACATTACCACCAATCTTAGCACCGCATTCTGGACAGAATTTAGCCTTAGCACCCATCGCGGCACCACATTGCGGACAGAATTTTTGACCACTGGTGTTACTGGCATCTGGTTTTGACATTTCCGCAAACATGCGTCCCATATTTGCTCCCATGCCCATACCAACACCGGCACCAATCATCGAACCCGCCATGCCAGGGTTTTTCGCGGCTTCACGCAACGCATCTGCTTGGGCCAAACGCATTTCAACATCGGTTGTACCACGACGCATCATCAACGCAGTATTCTTATCCAAGGCTTTTTCTAATTCCTCCGGTAATGAGAAATTTTCAATATTGAACTTAATTAATTCCAAACCTAAATTTTTAAAGTCGTCAGTTAATGCACCTTTCACGCGATTTGCTAATTCATCCAAATTACCGGCAAAATCCAAGATTGACAAATTACTTTCACCGATTGCGTCGGTAATGCCCGATATTAAAATACTACGCAAATAATCAACAATATCTTGTGTACCAAATGACTGTCCTGAACCTGATAATTCACTTAAAAAGACGTAAGCATCTTTCACGCGGAAACTGTATGTACCAAAACTGCGCACACGTACCACACCATATTCTTTATCACGAATCGTAATCGGATTTGGTGTACCCCATTTTTGATTTGTAAACTGCTTAGTCGAAACAAAATAAACGTCACTACGGAATGGATTTTGAAAACCATATTTCCATGACATTAACTTAGTAATCATTGGAATACTTTTAGTATCCAACTTATAATAACCAGGCAAGAAAACATCTGCCATTTTACCTTGCGTCGCAAATACGACATTTTGCCCATCACGTACAGTTAAGACTGACCCTTTAGATATATAGTCGTCTTTCATGTCAAACTTATGCACAATTGTGTTGTTTGAATTATCTTTCCATTCAATATTTTTTAATAAACCCATTTTATCCTCCCCTTTATCGCATTATCAGGGTAACACTAAACCAATAATCAAGCAATAAATTTTCATTTGGTCGATATACATAAATATGGGTGTAATTTGTGACTTATATGATGGTTGGGAATATTACGTCACACGTGCTGAATTAGCATACCAACAAAACCATCCAACTGCCGCCCTCAACGAAGCTAAGTTAGCCCAAAAATATGCCAATACAAAAGCACGCCAAAGTGCCATCGGCATTTTTATCGCCAAATGCTATACCGCACTAGGTGATTACGAAAAAAGTTCACAAACCTACCGTACATTAATCAAAGACGGGACATATTTACCACCCATCATGATGGGTTTAATGTATAACCATTTAAAAGAAAAACAAGATAATAAAGCACAAAGCAATATTACAGTTGTTAAACTATTCGCCAACGATGGAGACAATTATGGCGACGCTTGAAATCACACTGCTTTTTCTTGGCAGCATCATCGGTGCCGGTTTTGCTACCGGTGCCGAAATCGTTACATTCTTTGGTCATTTACAATTACCGGTTTGGTGGCTTGCCACTATCGTCGGCGTATTCCTGTTTATCATCATAAGTTTGGAAATTTTTTTAGTCTATCCTAATTTTAAAACAAGTAATTATCAACAAGCCAACAACAATATATTGAAAATTCAAAATTCAGTAAAAGCCACCAAATCAGCTAAAAATCTAGATATAGTATTTGTTATGATATATCAAATACTATTTACCGCCATGACCGCCGGAATCATCCAAATTGCCAATATTTGGGCATGTCTTATTTCTTTAATACTTAGTATTTATATCGCCCTATTTGGATTTAAATTATTATCACGTTTTAACTCATACATTGTGGCACTAATCATTATTTTAATAGTTTCAACCGCCATTCCACACCTTCATCCCGAATTACACCCGCAATTTGATAACAATCAAATTCCAGCATCTGCTTTTCAGGCAATAATCTATTCTGGGCTTAACTGTTTTATGTTTCCCGAGCTAATCACCGCAACAGCACAAGATCATACTCGCAAAACTCTACTACACGCCAGTGCAATTACTGCTCTATTTGTTACCATCTTAATTTACCTAATCCTATCCATAATCACAGCAACAAATACACAAAACGCGCCAATTCCACTACTCGCCGCCGCCCCCACACCAATTACAACAATCGTAATTTTATTAGCCATTCTCACCAGTCAATACACTGCACTTTTTGCTATCATGCACCGTCTTCAAAAGTTAGTACCAAACACAACAAAAAAGCCACTTACTGTGGCGATTTTGATTTGTTGTTTAGCTTTGATCGGTTCTTTTTGCGGCTTTAATCAAATTATCAAATTCGGTTATCCGCTTATTGGCGTATTTACTTGTTTTTACTTGCTGATTTCTTTTTTGACGAAGTTTTTACGTCTTTCGCAACATCGTCGGCCTTAACACTTTCAGTATTTTCAATATTAGACGCAACAGTTTTCTCCGCAACGGCCAACTTCTTTTCCGCATTCAATTTATTAATCGCTTCTTCATTAACAATGCCTTGCACTGCTTCAATCACAAAAGTCATTTCCACAGCATTTTTATCCTCACCAATATTCAAAGTAATGGTTTTAAAACCCGGTGCTTCTTCACGAATCTCTTTAATTCGTCCTAATAATCCTGAAGCCATTTTAACTTTCACGCCAGGACGTAAGGCATCCAGCATCGCTAAATAATCCGCTTGTGCTTTCTTTTGACGGCTTCCCTGCACGAACATCAAGGCAACCATTCCCGCCAATAAAACAGCAATTAAAATGTACGAAACAATATTTCCCATGCCTATATTATATCTTACCTTTTTGGTATACACAACCAAATTTTAGACCGCTTTT
>JAFZUF010000115.1 GCA_017618475.1 Clostridia bacterium | reverse complement strand
TTTTGGGCTTATGGTATGACCCATTTAGAAAAGACTTTGTTGACCACATAAACGAAAGTGGCACCCACTTAATGTTTGAACGTGAATTGGTTGAAATGTCACAATGGTATGACGACTTTGAATACGCATGCGAACACGTCTTATTGTGGAAGCGTGGCAAAAAGGCTTATGCCCCATTTGTAAATGAAAATTACAAAGTTAAGGAAGAAGCAAGCAAAAACCACAATGCCACATTAAAGCAAACGTCAAAACTTAAATTAAATAGTAGTTATGGCAAATTGGCCGAACGTTTGGAACGTGTAAAAGGCCATTACGAATTAAGCGAAGAAACGGGCGCAATACACTTTGTTAGGGAAGAAGCCGAAATTGACTTGTCAAGCGTAATGAATGTAGCGGTTGGCGCATTAATAACATGCTTTGCGCGTTGCTACATTTTAAGCAAAATACGCGAAGTTTGCGCGGGTAACATTAAACAAAAGTTTGTGTATATTGACACGGACAGCATACACGCATTTGCAACGTATGATAAGGCGGACGCTTTCGCGTTGGGTAGCTTGAAACTTGAAGCCACATGCGAAGCCGTCAAATACATTGCCCCAAAAACTTACATTGACATTGAACGAATAAACAAAGACGGCACAATTGAATATGACGCCTTTGAAGTGCATAGCAAGGGCATTAATTTAAGCGCTATTATTAACGACTTAAAGAAGAAGCAAAAGGGCAAGAAGAACGGACGCCCTACGCTTGAATTAATAGACCGCAAAATAAACTATGGCGCGCAATACATTTGTTTAGTGGCCATGAACGTGCAAGGCGGTAAAGTATTGATACCAACACAAAAGTATTTGGCACGTTGGGAATTAGCCCCAAATGAAGACGACAAAATTGTGTTTACAAATTACGAAGGTGGAATGTTTAGCGAAGTATAGAAAGGACGGCAAGACATGAAGAAAATTAAAGACCTTACAATTGAAGAACAAATAAGCATTTGCAAGCAACAACATGAATGTGTTTGTTGCCCACTTATCAATGTTTGTGAAAAGTTACCATATTACATTGAGAACGAAAAAGATTTAGAAAAGGACATTGAAGCATGAAACAAGCAAAAGTGAATTACAAAAAGAAATGTAAAAGCCGTAAAGTTGACTTTTACTTACATGATCAAGACTTATATAATTTTAGTAAGTCAATTAATTTTAATAGGTTTGTTAAAAACGCATTAAAAGAAGCGTTAGAAAGGAAACATAAAAATGGGTAGTGGCATTTATAAAATGGTTAAAGGCGCACGCGTTGAAATGTCTAGCCGTGAAGTTAAGCAATACATTATGAAACAAAACGGGTGGACGTCACAGCAATACGTCAAACAATACGACATTTTCAAAAACAAGTTAAGGGCTTATGAAAATTACGAACGTGCACATGGCGTTGCGCAACAGCGTCAAAGCCCTACACAATTGCTTTTCAAAGAAGCCAAAGCCAAAGCCCGTGAAGGCGCCGACTATAAGCCAAGCATTAAATTGGAACGTATAAGACGTTTTACAAGTGTTAGTAGTGGCAAGGCGGGGCAAAAGGCTTTACAAGGCAAGCGCTACCAAGCAAGACGTGCAAGCCTTTATGAAGAAGCAACAACAAAGCAATTCAAAGGCCTAATTGAAAACAACGCAACAGCCCGCGAAATTGCTAACCGAATTAAAGACCCCGTCAAACGTGAACAAGCATTGGCCGACTATGCCAACAAAATACATGCTAAAATTGACGAAGAAGGCAAAGCCCAAGAAAACGAAGCAATACCATTTGGCGAAACGTTTGGAAGTGGCGACGACATTGACTTTGATATTGACGAATACTTAGACTAACAAAAACGTTGATTTAAGACACGTTTATTGTAAAATAGTATTAGGCAATAGCCCCGCATGTTTGTGTGTTCATACGGGGCTAAAAAGCCACCTAAACACACAAGAAAGGAACACACACGAATGGGCGAAAACAAATTATTGACCATTTACGGCGCAAGGTTAAGTAAAAGCGGTAAGCATATAACACTTACACTTGTGGAAGGCGAAGGCGACAAAAAGCAATTTTTTACCGCTTGCGTTAAACTTGACGAAGACGCCAAAACACACGGAAGCATTGACGGCGACAACGCAATTGTTGTTGTGCCATTGCTTAAACCAAATAAGGCCGACGAAAGCGTAAACGAAGACTACGAAGACGGCGTGCCATTTTAACATGATACTAAGGCTTTGCGACCCCTTGCGCGCTGTTGGGGCTAACGTTACGAAAATACGCCCAACATATTGCAATTGTTGCCCGCAATGCCACAAATAGCCTATGTATATTTATGCCACAAACACACATGCAAATGTCGTTTGTGGCTTTGCTGTTTGAAAGGAACACACGAAAATGAACGAAGAAGAATTAAAGGCCAAAGAAGCCGAATTGACCACCAAAGAAGAAGACTTAAAGAAGCGCGAAGAAGACTTACAAAAGCGTGAAGACGCCTTAAAAGAAAAAGAAGAAGACTTAAAGAAGCGCGAAGAAGACGTAAACGGCCTTGTTGGTAAGGTAACAAAGGAATACGAAGCCAAATTAGCCAAACAAAAGGACGAATACGAAAAGCGTTTAGAAGAACGCGAAAAAGTCATAAAACAATTATTAAACGGCGAAGGTGCCGTTGATAATACGCCAAGCGAAATTGAAGAATTAAACGCAAGGCGTAGGGCGCAAAGACGTGGTTGACCTTTGCGCATAATAAAGCATATTACGAAAGTAAAGAAAGGACGAAAGAAAATATGCCAACAAATCAAGGTAGTAGCAATTTTCCCGCTAACGCAAACGACTTTTTAACAGCGGTTGAAACAATTGCGCAACAAAATATTAGAAGTGTTGAGAACACTAATCTAATTGAAGACGCCTTTTACGACTACGAAGTAAACGACGGCAAAGTTATTGAAGAAGCCATTATTGAAATGGCCGAAGCACAAGCCTTTGTGCCAACAGCCGAAGGCTCACAACCCGACTTGTCACCACTTGACCCAACATTATACGTCAAGTATTTTAGCGAGTGGGAAAGCAAACAATTTAAGATTACTTTAAGACGCGACGAAATTAGAGCCATTATCGCAAGGGGCGAAAGTGCCGAAGCCGTCGCAAGTCGTATTATGGCGACATTAACAAGTGGCGAAGGCGACTACGACTATTCACAAATGCGTGCCGTCATTGAAGACGCAAGCGTTGGTGCGGACGCCGTAAGCGAAGTTTTAGGCAACAAGAAACCAAAGAACATGAAAGGCGTTATGTTTGCCATTAGAAAAATGTTTAACGCTGTTAAAGCAACAAACGACGTTGCTAACGTGCCATGCAAACAAGGCGTGCCCGTTAACGACATTCGTATTGCAATTAGCGAAGACGTTTTAGCCCTTATTGACATGGTTGAATTGGCTAACTTATTCAATTTAAGCAAAGAAGAAATCTTAGGCAAAGTTGTTAAGTTACCACACGACACCAATTACGCGGGCACACGTATTTTGGTTTATGACCGCAAAGCATTAGGCCGTGCCACACGTTTATTTGAATATGGCCAAGACGTTTTAGGCCTTGCCCGTTATTCAAATCATGGTTTAACAACCGAACGTGCATACTTCTATAATACATTATTCAAGGCATTAGCCCTTGACATTACAAGCGCCATTAGCAACGCCGAAGGCGACATTATGGAAGACGAAACATATTACGACATTACCGAAACTTTAAGCCATTGCAAAAGCAACAACGTAATGGAACAAATTGGCGAAGGCCAAACATTTAAGGCCGTTTATACAGCCGACGAAGGCTACACCCTAACAGGTGCAAGCGTTAGCGTTACAATGGGCGGTGCGTCCGTTGCCAACGCTTATGACGACGGCGTTGTGCAAATTGCAAACGTTAGTGGCGACATTGTCGTAAGCATTACCGCCGTTGAAGGCTAGGTAAAACATTATGGCTAAAAAGGTTGATAGTAAAAAAATACGTAACCTTAACCCCGCAAAGCGTAAGCCTTACGGGGTTTACAGCCGTTTTGACGAATATTTTAACTTGCTATTAAATAGCGTTCAAATTAAAGTCAAAAGCACGGGCAAGGGGTTAGACTATGCAACCGAGCATTACGTTAAATATGGCCTATTTGACGGCGGTGCAATGGGTTATGACAAAGTTGTAAAGAAATGGGCAAGTTGTTATGGCGAAGGCCTTAACGAGCAAGGCAACCCAACAACCCTTATTTTTGTAACGGCAAATGGTAAGACATGGACGCGCGACGCTTATTATGAAGACAAAGAAGACGGCGCCTATTTAGTCAAAGCATTACCAAATGCCACAATGACAATGTCAAGTTTAATTAAAGAAACAACCGACTTTATGACAAATTGCGACGTTGCCATGCGTCAAAACCTTGAAGCATGTAAAACCCCATTTATTGTTGTATGTAAAGACGAAGACTTACGCTTGTCTATTGAACAAGCCATACAACAAAAACAACAAGGCCAAGCCGTTTTAGTTGTTAGTGAACAATTAGGCGACGGCCTAAAATCAATTGACATTGGCGTAAATTACCTTTGTGACAAGTTTAAGGAAATACGCGACGAAGAACGCAACACCTTATTAAATAAAATTGGTATTATGACCAATTCAATTGAAAAGCGCGAAAGGGTGCAAAGCGCCGAAGTAAACGCAACCATTGGCCAAGCAACCGACTATATTTACTTGCTTATTGATACATTTAATAAACAATGCAAAACATACGGCCTTGACTATGAAATGGTATTAAACGGAAGTTTAGAAGAAATATACGTTGACGCCGACGGCGACGGCCAAGTTGACAAAACAGCCGACAACATATGCGACGACGAGGAAGGGGCACAATAATGCCAATTAATAAAGAAACAATTATAAGTGTTTTTACCGAAAAATTAACACTTGAACAATGGTTAAAAACCATTAACAAGGCATTAGACGAAGCCGTATTAACGGGCGTTCAAATTGCCAAAAAGGGCAACGCTACGTTGTCATTTAAGTTTACATTTGAAGACGGCACATTTTTAGAAAGCAACGATATTGTTTTACAACAAGGCGAAAGCGTGAATGGTGCTTATATTCAAAACGGCCATTTGTATTTAACTTTAACAAATGACACTATTTTAGACGCGGGCAACGTCAAGCCCGTTACTAACTTTTCAATTGACGCAAGCCAACATTTAATTGTTAATTATGGCGACGGCACAAGCCAAGATTTAGGCCCAATTTTTAATGGCAACGTTAACATTGCGGGCAATTTTACAGCAAACAGCATTATTGAAAATATGACGGGTTATGACTTCACAGCGGGAAGCACTAACGAACATATAACACGTGAAAATATTTACGCGGGAATTGTTAAAAATGGCAATAAACTAACAATTGTTGGTGCGCTTAATTTAACAAGAACGGGTGCATTATCAAGTGGCGAAGACACAATACGTTTTGGCATTTTTGACATACCAAGCAACGTTGCTGATAAACTTTACCCAACCACAATTGGTTTAAGTGATTATTTAGACTTAAAGCATATTAAAGGTTGGTTTGGCCCATCATTAGCACATGGCGTTGACCTTATAGGGTTTTGTACAAAAGGGTCGCAAAACTTATCATTATGGGTTAGCGGTTTAGACAATTTAGAATTAAACGAAAAAATATATATTCGTTACGAAGTTACATTATTATTAAGTAATAATTTAATTTCTTAAAGGTGCTGTCTATGAAAAACGAATTAATAGGCGGAAGCATTGGCACAGCATTATGTGCTGTTGGCACGGGCTTACAAACAAATGACGTTTTACAAACAATTAGCCTTATTATAACAATTGTTGGTGGCTTAATTACCTTTATTATTGTGCCACTTGTAACATGGTATAAGAACGCTAAAAAAGACGGCAAAATTGACGCCGACGAATTAGAAGAAGGCGTAAAAATTGTCATTGACGGAAGCGAAAAAATTAAAGGCCAAGTTGAAGACAAAGACAAAAAGAAAGAAGGCAAATAATTATGGCGAAATACACTATGTTATTGGCCGAATATTTAGCAAAGGGCGGGGCGTTGCCTTCGTCCTTCGCTTTAATTGAAGGCTTTGAAAGCGCATTTATTGGCCGTTATTGCGACCATGAAATAGGCTTTGAAACTGACGCATTATTTAGCATTAAACTAGAAGCAAAAGCCGACTTAATAATGCAAGCGTATGCCGACCGCATAGCTGAACGCGCATACTATTGGGCTAAGGTGGAAAACCCAACCAAAGTTTATTATGAAAAAGCAACCACCAATTACGACATGGGCGCCCAAAAAGTTAAAACAACCGAATTGCCATTTGATAGTGAAACGGCCGACCCTAACTTAATTAATGAAAACGACCCATACCACAATGAAGACGAACGCGAAGTGCGCAAGGAAGATAATGGCGAAACCATTGACGAAGTCATGCGCATGCTTGACTTCTTAAATAAAGACGTCACAACGTTGGTTGAAAAATGCTTAAACGAGTTTAAGACTTTATTTATGGCGGTTTATTAATATGGAAGGTAACCAAACTTTAACATTATACGGCAATTTTTTGCCTAATATTGAAAATAGCGTGCATTTACGTTTTACCGACGTAAACGAATACATTTATTATATAAACGCCAATTATGCTATTGGTGCATATTTGCATGTTGATAATTACAGACTTAATGCGAATACGCTAAAAGTAAGTATGAAATACTTTTTTGACAATAATATTGATTATAAAAAAGTTACTTATTTACATTTAGAACAAGTTTTAGGCAATATTTACGCGGGTGGTAAAGTCGTTCATAATTTCTATTATGTTAAAGACGCAAAAGTGCAAAGTGATTATGTAATATATACAATTGAAATTGATTATTGGGCAACATATCAATTTTTATTAGATAATGGCAAAATACAATTGAATAGAACAAACGCGGTTTTAGCAAATGAAACAATGGTATATGACGAAATTGTGAAGGCCGAAACGCCCTTTCATATTGACCCCGTTAATTATTCTTATAGACTAAGCGGAACGGGCGACACACGGCGTTATTTGGCAAATAGTAATTTTTACGTTGTTTTCATTGTTGAATATGTGACCGTCCGCAATTTAGCCAATACCGACTATGTAAAAGCAACCGATCTTTTCGCAATAACTTTAAGTGCGTTAATTGCTTCATTAGAAGCGGGCGCAAGTTATGCAAGCGTTGACCTTGCAAGCATGATTATAAGCGGAATTACAAGCACCACAACAAGCATTGGTGGCGTTAATAATGACGCAAAAGTTATTGGGGCTTATATTGTGCCAAACTTTGAAAGCGAAGTAAGCACACATTTAAGTGGAACACAAGTTGAGTTTAATTATAGAACAATGCTTACGGGAAACACTACAAAAAAGTTTACAGCCAACCACATGTATACTTATAGGCGTGACGTGCCATATTATCAATATTTAACGCCTACAAACAATTGGGGCGACGGCATTAATTACAAATATTATGTTGGTAGTTTTCATAATTACATGCAATTAGTTAATTATAGAAAAAGCAATGGCGTGCAATTCATGGTAAGTTTTGTTTTTTCGCCTTCAAAAGTGCAATTAATTGTAAGTCAAGGCGACAACAGCAAAGACATAACAAACGCCATTACAATACCACAAATTGCTAACGTTGAAATTAGCGACGCATTACAAACAATGTGCTATATTGCCGACGGCTTAGGCATGGCCTTAAATAACGCAAAAGGCATTATGAATAGTAAAAGTTACGGCGAATTAGCATTAAACGTTGGCGACGCTTTATTAGACAATTTTAAGTTTTTCAAAGGTAATGTGAACGCCGACATGGGCGTGACACAAGGCGACGGCTTAACCGAATTACGCAAAGACCATGACAATTGCATGCACCCATTAAATATTATTTATTTTAAGTCATTAAATGACGAAGCATACAACGCGCGTTTAATTGGCGCAAATGTCAATGCGACAATTGAAAATATTGACGTTATTGACGGCCTTAATTTATTAGGCAATACACCACAAGACGTTACATTTGACAATTATTATGTGCGTGGTAATTTAGTAACAACAGCCGTTGGGCAAAAAGACGCATTTGACATTATTGCGTCTAAATTGCGTAATGGTATTCACTTAAAGTTTATACATGACATTAGTTAAAAAAACACATTACGGCGACAAAGACGGCTTGCGCGTCTTATCATTTAACGCCATTATAACCGCAATTTTAAGTAATAGAAATTACGGCAAAACATGGGCGTTCAAAAGGCGCGCATTTCGTCGCGCTTTGAAGCATGGAAAGAAAACAATATGGCTTCGTATGTTTAAGAAAGAAGTTAGAGAAGCGTTAGACACTTTTTACAAGTCAAAAGACCTTCGAAAATATTGTGGCTTAACCATTTACGACAAAGACACAAACAAAGACGGAAACTTAAAACAAATTGGCAACACCTTTTATTGTCGTAAGCGTCATAAAAATGGCAAATGGGGCAAGTGGTTTTGGTTTTTGAAAGTGTTTGCATTGACCGACGCGGACGCCGTAAGAAGTGCCGACGACGTGGACGTTGACACATTAATATTTGACGAGTTTACGAAGACGCCAAACAAGTATAAACGTTATAGGGGCAACATGGTAAACGACTTTATTGACATATTATTTTCAAGCAAACGTGAACACGTTGTGCGTTGTGTTATTATTGGCAATAAGGAAAGTTACAACAACCCATTTTTCACATATTTTGGCATTAAGCCTTTGCCGTCATCATTTGAAGGTATAAGAAGTTTTAGGCATGGCGCTTTTGTCGTTCAACAAATCAATAACAAGGAAGAAACCGAAAGCGACTATGGCAAGAAAATGCAATGGCTTTTGGAAGGCACAGCATACGGCAATTACATTTACAAGGACGCTTACAAGCAAGAAACGGGCTTTAAGCCACGAAAAACGCCCGCTACGGCTTCAATTTATTGTCAATTAATATTCAATGGCC
>JAFZUF010000114.1 GCA_017618475.1 Clostridia bacterium | reverse complement strand
TTTCCCAAAGATTCATTAAATCGCAACGCAACTCGATTATTATCACCAACTTCGGTTAAAAGATTTTTCGTGGAATAAACCTTACCAGAAGCTGTTTTAACTGTAACTGACATATTTTCTGTACTTACAATACTTCCGGCAGACTCAATTGCACCAACACGAACATCAGTTGACCCTGTAGTTTGGTCACTATTCGCTAAACCCGGGTCAGCAGCCCCCGCATTAAAGGTTACATTTAAATGAAGTGTTAAACCACTGCCACCAACCCAATTGGTAATTCGACGCGCACCATCATCATTGGTAATATTAATATAAGTCCAATATTGTGTATACAATACCAAAAAATCACGGCTTACCGTTTCACTATAAGAGCCATAATTCTCAACATAGGCACAACGCACCGCGTATACAGCGGCCGGCGCCGATTCACGCAAATACCATGCAACACTATAATTGGTATCATCTTCCGTAGCATCGACCCAAAAATTTGCGTTTTCATCATTTGTAATATCAACCCATTCATCATTACAACGCATTAAAGCATAAAAAGTTGGGTGAAAATTAGTTTTGTTGTTATTTTCAATTAAATTTTCAGTACTAATTGTCGCTTTATAAACATTTTCATCATGTACAGTTTCAGGACGACATAAATAAATCCCCAAATTACCAAACATACCCGCATCAAAAACACTAAATTGAATAGCATTATTATTTGCTGGCGCATAAGCCATAACGGGCGTAATTTGACATTGAGCACCAAATTTTAAGTCCAAAACAAACACGCACAACACTAACATTGTGACAATGGTAACCAATGCAGAAATTACTCTTTTGCGTGACTGGTTCAATTCTCCCCCAATATCCGCTTAGATTATAACTTAGTTATGTGAAAATCGCAAATAAATATTAATCCCAAACATGCTAAATCAATAAACCGCGTTAGCTTCGTCAGTATCCAAATGCACGGTCGGAAAATCGACCGCTGTTTTGCGCACAATCACATTGTGAAAAGTTGCCAAACGCGTTGTTCCGCATGTAATTGAAACTGCTTGTCCGTTAGTCAGTTGATATTTTTGCATATCCGCTTGATTAATGTGAATATGGCGTTGTGCAATAATCATCCCTTCTGGTAATTCGACCCTACCAACCGAACCAATCAAAGTAACCGGCGCAGAACCTTTTAAATTACCACTTAAACGCACTGGTACACCCTTCACTCCCAAGGTATAACTATCGGTAACCGAGATTTCAACTTGCGTTTGCGCACGAAATGGGCCCAAAACCGCTACATGTTCCAAATTATGCTTCACTCCCACAATCGTCACCGTTTTATCAGATTTAAATTCACTTTTTTCGCTTAATGGTTTGACAATTTCCATTTTTGCATCGACACCGAACAGAGTTTCAAAATCCGCTTGTGATAAATGTACATGACGTGCCGAAGTCTCCACACGATAATCGCCAGTATTTAATTCCATATTTATATATTAACAAAAAATCGACAACCTAACAAATAAATTCAAAATCAACCCCATCAAAACCAACTAACATATCACCATCTACCGGCATAAATAAAATTATGTGTGGAATTTTCGGTTGCCTTAGTAACAAACCCCAAAACTTAATTAAACAAACATTGGACGGTTT
>JAFZUF010000113.1 GCA_017618475.1 Clostridia bacterium | reverse complement strand
TTGGCTGAATTGCGTTTGATTGGCAAGTATTTAATTTCCATTGGTACGGTATCAAGAATTTGAACTAAATTTTGTTTTTCCCAATATTCAAAGGCATCTTTAATGTTGGCGGTGCTGATGCCAAGTTTTGTACTCATCATTTCAATTGTATTATCAGCACTGTTGGCGTTTTGACATAAATATAGTCCGTACAAATAAACACGAACACAATCACCATTTGCATATGGTAAATGTTCTTCCATAAAAACATTGGAAATATTCGTATATCCTGTAGTCGTGTAGCCACGTGAAAACGAAGCAAAACCCATGTTGGCATTATATCATTGAATTGGTGTCAGTGGCAAGCGTAATACATTTTTTATTAGACCGCACTTTGCGAGTTCGTATTTTATAGGAATTGGATTAACTACACGAAATAATGAATGATAAAAAGGTAGTGCTTTTTGAAAATTTGTCAGCGCCAGTTGGATTTGTCCGTCATAATATTGTTGCCAAATTTGTTTAACTGGTGCTACGTCAAGATTACTGGCGACCGAAATAATGCCACGACAACCGACCGCATAACTGGGGAGCGCTAACGTATCATCACCGCTGTAAACGGCAGTATTTGGACAAAGGCGTACAACTTGAGTAATTTGTTGTAAATTGCCACTGGCTTCTTTAATACCTGCGACAAATGGTAAGTTGGCGATACACGCCAAAGTTTCGGTAGTAATATTTACACCTGTTCGTGATGGAATGTTGTAAACAATAGTTGGTAATTTAATTGTATTGGTAATTGTTGCGTAGTAACTGTAAATTCCTTCTTGTGTACCTTTGTTATAGTATGGCGCAGTAACCATAATACCAATTTTACCAGCCATGTTTTTTGTTGCTTGAACAACGTATTTGCCTAAAGCAATTATTTCGCTTGGATTGTTGCCACCAATGCCAAAAATTAAAGGAATTTGTCCGTTAACGGTTGTTATTGCACAATCAATTACGGCATGACGCTCCTCTGTTGAAAGTGTTGATATTTCGCCGGTGGTACCTAAAATTACAAGGGCATCGGCTTTCATTTTAATTTGTCGCTTAAGTAATCGGCGTAACGTCGGAAAATCAATTTGTTGTTTAGCATTAAAGGGTGTTACTAAGGCGGTAGCTACACCAGTAAAAATTGGTTCCATATTTTGGTATATGTAGGGAATGAAAATTTTGGCAATAAAATACTTTGTAGACATGCAAAATCTGTGGTATAATTACTCCTATATGAATAAAACAAGGGCAATTATTAAATATTGTGTGATTTGTGTGATCGTTGCCATTGCGGTTTCGTTGTG
Source organism: Clostridia bacterium (assembly GCA_017618475.1). Taxonomy (GTDB): domain Bacteria; phylum Bacillota; class Clostridia; order Christensenellales; family UBA1242; genus RGIG8050. Next base: position 3,341 of record JAFZUF010000113.1, on the reverse strand, counting down.
CTTTGTGGAGTTTACTTTCCCGTTCACAACGACAAAGTATGTCGGTTGCTATCAAGCCATTAAAGATAAAATGGGTATTGATTTGAACGGTGGCGTACTGGCGGTTTATACGGTTTCTCCGGCTGATAATAGTTCGGATTTAGATGCCGAAGTCAACGCAACAATTAATCGCATTAAAAACACTTTGTCGAAACAAGGTTATTTGGAATCTACGGTAACAAAACAAGGTAATTATCCTGATTACAAAATTCGTATTGAAGTTCCTGGTATGAGTGAAACCGAGGATATCATGGATGCGATTGGTACGCCAGCGAACATTGAGTTTATGAAACCAAGTACTAATAAAAGTCCATCCTATAACGCGGATGATATCTTCTTATCGGGTGAAGGACTTTCTGGGGTTAAAGTGGTTTCCGATTCCAAGGATGCATCTAATTATGCTATACAATTATCGTTTACCAACGAAGGTAAATCAATTTTCCACGAACAAGTTAAAGATGCAGGTAGTCAATATTTGGCAATTTTCTCAAACAAAACATTAATTAGTGCGCCACAAATTACGTCTGAAGATGCTAATAAGTTAGGTTTGGATGGTAAAGTTCTTATTACGGGCAGTTACACTAAGGAGAGTGCGGATTCATTTGCTTTACAAATTGAATCAGGCTTGTATACGGTCGGCTTAACTGTTAGTGAAATGAGTTATATACCTGCAACATTGGGTGAAGGTGCCATCAAGGCTGGTTTAATTGCTTTAGCGATTGGTTTGGTTTTAATCTTTATTTTGATGACGGTTATTTATCGTGATTTGGGTTTAATCGCTAATTTATCATTGATTATTTACACTGTTATTTTTGTTTTCTTCTTGGCAATTATTGATTCCATTCAATTAACATTACCTGGTATCGCTGGTATCATCTTGTCAATTGGTATGGCTGTTGATGCTTACATTTTGATTTTCGAACAAATCAAGGAAGAATACCGCGCAGGCAAGCGTTTTGCGGCGGCGGTGCATTCCGGTTTCAATAAATCAATTGTTACGATTTTGGATGCTAACGTAACAACAATTATCGTTAGTTTGATTTTGTATTTCTTAAGTTCGGGTTCAATTCGTGGTTTTGCGATTACTTTAGTGCTTGGTGTTGCTATTTCAATGTTTGTCGGTTTAGTAATTACGCGTGCTTTAGCAAAGTTGTACTTGTATATTAACCCCGATAACGCTAATCGTGCGAATATTAAAATTCGTAAACAAGACCTTGAAAAGATTGAAACTCAACCGGTTGTTCCTCAAAAACGTAAATTAAATATGGGTGGTGCTAAATGAAACTAGGTGAAAAACTAAAAAATACGAATTTTAATTTTGCACGCAACGGACGTTGGTTCTTTGTTGCGCCGGCAATAATTTTGTTGATCGGTATAATCTTCTTAGCAACCATGGGCTTTAACTTGGGCTTGGAATTTACCGGTGGTACAATTGTCAGTGTCAGTGCCGACGGCGAACATACCAAAGCCGAAATTGAAACCAAAATGGATACCTATAATGTAAAATACACAATTACCGAAGAACAAAGTACCAGTGGTGGTACCAATTACTCAATTAAATTTAATGCTAACGAAACCGAAGTTGAAAACATTATTGCTGATCTTAAAGAATTTTTTAATGATGACGATTGGCACAAGGCGGAAAGTATTCAAGCGACAACAACACAAGAAACTGTTTTGCGCGTTTTTTGGTCGATTTTGGCTGCTTTGGCCGGATTAATTGTTTATATGTTAATTCGCTTTAAGTTTACCGCCGGTATGGCGACAATCTTAGCTTTGGCGCACGATGTATTGATGATTTGTTCGTTAATGTCAATTTTCCGTATTGAAATTAATGCTTCCTTTATTGCGGCGATTTTAACCGTAATGGCATATTCAATTAATAACAGTTTGGTTGTGTTTGACCGTGTGCGTACTTTCGAAAAAAATAATACCGAGAATTTTACATTAGAACAAATTATTAATAAATCAATTAATCGTACTTTAGGACGTAGTATTTTAACCGTGGCAACCACCTTGGGTACTTTGTTAGTTTTGACAGTAATTAGTTTGATTATGCATTTGTCATCTTTAATTGAATTTGCTTTGCCAATTATTTTCGGTTTATTTGCGGGTACTTATTCGTCATTATTCTTAATTGCGCCGTTGTATCAACAATTTGAAGGTGCTCGCCTTTATACAAAACAACGCAAGAGTATTGAAACTAAATAATATACATTGATGTGCCATCTTTATGGGAAATTTTAGGTGTTCTTGTTGAATTCATTCCTCAAGTTTTTGTGTTGTATTTTATTTTAACAATTTTAGAAAAAAGCGGGCTGCTGGCACAAGTCGCCCGCATTTTTCATTTACCAATTGACAACGTTTTACCCATTTGTTTGACATTTAATTGCACAACGATGGCGGTTTGTGCCGCGCGTGATAATCCGCAACGTAAACGGTTGGTTCATTTTCTGTTTTTAATTCCGTGTACCGCCCAGTTACCGTTAATAACTTATTTGTTATTAACCGTTTTAAGATTTCCGTTTTGGGCGATTTTAATTGTGTATTTAATTTGTATCATTATTGCGCTGGTGGTGGTTTTATTTGTACCAAAAATTATGGCGAATTCTGTCCTTGACCAAATAATTAAATTATCTTTTCCAAATCTGAAAGATTGTTTAGTTGATACTTTACGCCAAACATTAATTTTTGCAAAAAAAATTTTTGTTGCGTTTGTTGTAAGTGCTTTTGTGATTGTTTTTTTAGCGCGTTTTTCATTCGATTTTAAATTTGTAACCGATTCGCGACAATCAATCTTATTTGCTATTTGTGGGGTTTTTGCGCCATTGTTTGCTCCAGTCGGGTTAAACCATCCGGTTTTAATTTGTGCTTTAATGTTTGGGCTGATTGCTAAAGAATCAGCCGTTTCGGTATTATTGTTTTTCCCTAATGTAGTAAATACTATGTCGTTACCGATAATTTTATCTTTGGTTACTTTTTTTACTTTTTATCCGAAGTGCTTGGCGGCACAAACAGCAATCAATCATTATTGTGGGTTGAAAACCGGAATTAAAGTTTTTATGATTAATTTGTTACTTGCTTATAGCTTAAGTTTTGTAGTATATAATCTATGTGAATGCTTTATCTGATTACGATTATGATTTGCCCGAAAATATGATTGCTTCGGCGCCAATGGAACCGCGTGATGCTTGTAAAATGTTGGTTTATGACCGACAAACTACGAAAACGCAAATTACCCAATTTAAAGATATTTTGTCTTTTTTAAAACAAGGTGATGTGGTTGTTATTAACGAAACACG
>JAFZUF010000008.1 GCA_017618475.1 Clostridia bacterium | reverse complement strand
TTTTAATACCGGCAGTAATTTTAGTTTTTGTCTTGTTTAAGTATCTGGATGCTGATAGTAAAAAGAAAAAAAAAGGTGTGTCGCAATATTATTCAAACCGTTGGATGACCGACAGTGAACGCGATAAGATTTATATCTATACCCGCGCTTCGCAATTAAGTTCGTTGAGTAAAACCGGACCATTAGCGCGCTTTGAATTAATTGGCAGTGATATTCATATTAATATGATTCCAAAAGATTATCACTCAATTGTTTTGGGTACCACCGGTGCCGCGAAAACGCAAGGTTATGTTTTCCCGTTTATTTATACTTTAGGTTTTTCAAACCAAAAACCCAACTTAGTTATAACTGATCCGAAGGGTGAAATTTATCGGACTATGGCGGAAAGTTTACGCCATCAAGGTTACGATGTGCAGGTATTTAACCTGAATGATCCGATTCGTAGTTCGCGTTGGAATCCATTTGAAAAACCGTGGGATATGTTTCAACGGGCACAGCATTTGGAACGCGAAATTCAACGTTTTGAAAACGCTGACCCCACTAAAAACGGCTTACGCGTGATTGCCAGCACTTATCCGCCAGTCTGGTATGCTTTTAACGGTATTGCTTTCCCTAGTAAAGAGATGGCGGAAAATGAAATGCGTACCTTGCGTCAACAGTTAATTTCGGATGCAGAAGCAGACATTAAAGACATTTGTTCGGCAATTTGCCCAATTGAAAATGAAAAGGATCCTAGCTGGGAACAAGGTGCCCGTGATTTAATTCAAGGTACTGCGATGGCAATGTTGGAAGACAGTTTGAATCCAAATTTGGGTATGACACGTGAAAAGTTTAACTTCTATAATATTTTTAAATTCTTATCAATCCGTGACAATGATCCACAAGCGATGTTCAAGACGATTAAGAATTATTTTGAAGGACGTGATGTTTTGTCAGTAGCGGCATCGTTAGCGCAGACTGTGACGGCGAATGCGGAGAATACTATGCGTAACTTCTTTGGTATTGCCACCCAAAAATTATCCATGTTTAACGATAAGGGTATTTGTTATATTACCAGTGGTACTGATATTAAATTTGAAGACTTCGCAAAAAAACCGACAGCATTCTTTTTGATTATCCCTGATCAAATTAAAGTTCGTCATCCATTGGCAACCTTGTGCATTTCACAATTATATAAATCATTGGTTGCCAGTGCGAATGAACGCGGCGGTAAATTGCCATGGCCGACATACTTCGTGTTGGATGAATTTGGTAATATGCCGAAAATTAATGACTTTGCAACCGTAATTACGGTTTCACGTTCACGCCGCATTTTCTTTACACTGGTTTTGCAGGATTATAAACAATTGGAAACCACCTATGGTGCCGAAACCGCGGTCACGGTGCGTAATAACTGTAACCACCAAGTCTTTGTCGGTGTTAACGATACTGATACGCGTAAAATGTTTTCAGATTTGATGGGAGATATGGAAGTTACTACCGAAAGCACAACAGTCAGCCGTAATACAGGTAAGGCGGCGAAAGAGGATTCTGAGGGTGGTAGTAAATCAACCGCAACCAATACCGCCAGTCGTCCATTGTTGCCACCAAACGAATTGTTGGATATTATTCCGGGAAATATTTTTGTGTATTGCTTTACGTTCCATCCGTTACGTAGCAAGGTCACTTTGTTTTATGAATGCTTAAATAAAGGTGTGATTAGGTTAAGACCTACTCCGGATATTTACATTCCTGGTAAATATTTCGACGAAGCAGCTATTTATTATGACATTCATCGTCGTAATGACATTATTATTCGTCGTGTAAACAATGCGCAACGTAAAGATTTATTTGAATGGTAAGCGTTGTTTTGATTGACGTTGTCAAATATAAAACTTATAATTAACCATAATATGTTGGGGGAGTACAAATGAAGTATGGCCGTGGTCGAATCATTGCGCTGACAATTTTAAGCGTAACAATGATGCTGGCTTTATTTACCGGTAGCATACTTTTTCATTTGGGCAATCGTCAATTCAATGTGGCCGCCGATGATACGATTCCTAACTATAAAACGATTCCACCTTTTGATGATTTGTACACGCGGGTGCCGTTTGATGAAACTGATACCGGCAGCATAACCTTAGGACAAGGTACTAAGTTTACTATATTAGAACAAAGTTATGCACGTGGAATTTTAAGTGGTTTTATTAAGGCAAATGCAGATAGTCATAATGGTTCGTTTAACAGTACTAATATACAATCAAAAATGCGGGAAGGATATCCCTATCCGGTGTTTACTAATTCCGAAATGCGTTCTATCGCCAACGGTATGGGTGACAGTTTGGATATCCCGGTGATTATGTTGGATCCATACGATACCGATGACATTGTTTTGTTTGAGTTGACCAACTTAATCGAAATGCCAACTGAATTAAAAATTAGCCGTGATGGTACTATATTAGGTACTAACTTTTTATTTAAGATTGATGATAATATAACCGCCGATAAAGTTTATGCGGGTGTGCCAAGTACTAAAGATATAGACGGTGTCGAATATACCACTTATGAAATCGGGGCGGTGGCGTACAACGCCAATGCGCTGCGAGGTATGTTTAATGAAGAAGGCGTTTATGAAATTTCGTTCAAACAAAAAATTCCCACTGGCGATGGTATTAAAACACCAATTGATATTTCGTTCGCCTTCGCGATTGTTAATAAAATTAATTATAAAAACAACTTTCCTCGTTTCAGCACTAACAATCGC
>JAFZUF010000112.1 GCA_017618475.1 Clostridia bacterium | reverse complement strand
TTTATCGGGTTCACCGGTCATCGTAATTTCGCCTAAAGGTATCGATCGTCAAAAATTAAAAGAGTTAGATATTTGCGAAGACGAACTGATGGAATTGTTACGTGGCAAAGATATCTTTGATATCAAAGATATTGATTACGCGATTTTGGAAAGCAGCGGTAAACTATCGGTCGTTCCCAAGGGTGAAGGTGGAAAGGTGAATTTATGAAACGTTGGATTTCAACCATTTGTGTTTTAATTTTAATTATCGGTGCCGTTGTTTGGGAACAGGTCTACGTCAATCAAACCTTTACACACTTGGAAAAACAAGTCAACGCCTTGATTGCTTCGGTTGAAGCCTGTCCTGATGATGCCGTCGACACGGACGAAAACAAAGCCCAAATTACGGCGATTGAGGATTATTGGTTAAAACACGAAAAGGTCTTGTGCTACTTAGTTAAGCACACGGAAACTTTCCAAATTAGCGATGCCATTATTTACGCCAAAAACTTTATTGAGTTTGGCAACAAAGAAGAAGTCATGTCGGCATTAAATAAATTAGCCTACTTAGACGAAGTCCATACTTACAACATGGGCACCAGTTTAGAAAATATTATTTAAGCTAGTTATTTTTTCACAGCCGCCAAAATCGGTTTTAAAAACTGACCGGTAAAACTACCCGCAACTTGGCTGACGGCTTCAGGTGTACCAGTGGCAATGACTTGCCCGCCACCGTTACCACCTTCAGGTCCCATATCAATAATGTAGTCCGCTACTTTAATCACGTCTAAGTTATGTTCAATCACCACCATTGTGTTACCCGCATCGACCAAACGATTCAAAACTTCAATCAAATTTTTCACATCATAAGTCGACAACCCCGTGGTCGGTTCATCCAAAATATACATTGTTTGTCCCGTCATAGGGCGAGCCAATTCGGTTGCCAACTTTACACGTTGTGCTTCTCCACCCGACAATTCGGTCGCCGGTTGACCTAACTTAATATATCCCAAACCGACATCACGTAAAGTCTCTAAGCGTTTCAAAATCTTGGGTTGGTGCGCAAAGAACTCGCACGCTTCGTCCACGGTCATTTCCAAAATATCCCAAATGTTCTTACCTTTATAAAGTACCGACAAAGTTTCACGGTTAAAACGTTTACCATCACAAACATCACATGTCACATAAATATCGGGTAAGAAATGCATTTCAATTTTTTGCGTACCATCACCTTCGCAATTTTCACAACGACCGCCGGGCACATTAAACGAAAAACGTCCGGGGGCAAAACCACGTTCTTTCGCATCTTTGGTCGAAGCAAATAACTCACGCACCATCGTCCATAAACCGGTATACGTGGCCGGATTACTGCGTGGGGTACGGCCGATGGGACTTTGGTCGATTCTAATGATTTTATCAACGTAGGGCGCTCCTATGCCGTTTTGCAGGCCCTGATACAGTTCATAATTGACCAAACTGCTTTTGCCACTACCCGACACACCGGTCACCACTGTTAACACGCCAACCGGAAAAGCCACGTCAATATTTTGCAAATTATTGGTCTTGGCATTACGAACCCAAATCTTTTTATCCGTAACCGGACGACGTTTGATTGGCACGGTAATTTGTTCACGGCCGGATAAGAAACGACCCGTCACCGAACGTTCGCAATCAATCACTTTTTGCACCGGACCTGCCACCACAATTTCACCACCATGCACACCAGCATGCGGCCCCACATCCACGATATAGTCCGCACTGCGAATTGTTTCTTCATCATGTTCCACCACCACCAAAGTGTTACCTAAGTCGCGTAAATGCATTAACGCCGATAATAATTTTTGGTTATCACGTTGATGCAAGCCAATGCTGGGTTCGTCCAAAATGTACAACACCCCAACCAGTCCGGCACCAATTTGCGTTGCCAAACGAATCCGTTGACTCTCACCACCCGATAATGTACTGGCGCTACGTGACAAAGACAAATAATGTAAACCGACGTCCACCAAAAATTGGCAACGTGCCAACACCTCTTTTACAATCGGTTGCGCGGTTACCGCGGCGGCACCAGTTAATTTTAATTCACGAATCACATTAATCATGCCAGTAATCGGCAAAGCGGTTAATTGTGCAATATTGTAATCAGCCACCGTTACCGCTAACACTTCGGATTTTAATTTTTGATCATGACAAACCGGACACTCATCTTCAATAATTAATTTTCCCAAAGCATTACGCATGTAATCGCTGCTGGTTTCACGATAACGCACCATCGCTTCTTCCGGCGATAAATAACGAATTGATTCAAACGCACACTGACGTAATTTTTCCGGATCCATCCGTGCCACAAAGCCTAAACCATTACAATGGTCACACGCCCCGAACGGACTGTTAAAAGAAAAACTGCGCGGTTCCAATTCGGGAATAGAAATACCACAATCCACACATGCCAACTTATCCGAAAAGGTGTGCGACGTTTCACCGCAAACAATTGTTACCAACCCATTGGTCAAGCGCAAAGCAATCTCAATTCCATCAACTAAACGCGTACGTTCGTCGTCTAACGCCTTTAAACGGTCAATAACGACATTAATGTTATGTTTTAGGTTTTTATCAAGTTTGATATCTTCATCCAACGTCCACAGGTTTCCATCGATTTTAATGCGCACAAAACCACTCTTGCGCAATTCTTCAAACTTCTTTTCAAAACTACCTTTGGCACCACGCACAATCGGTGCTTCAATATGAATTTGTTGTCCCGCAAAACGTTGATAGACTTGGTCAATGATTTGGTCAACCGTTTGACGTTCCACCACTTTGCCACACTTAGGACAATGTGGAATACCAATGCGGGCATACAATAAGCGCAAATAGTCATAAATTTCGGTCACCGTTCCGACCGTTGAACGCGGATTATTATTAGTTGTTTTTTGGTCAATCGCAATCGCCGGTGATAAGCCCGTAATTTTATCAACGTCAGGCTTATGCATCTGTCCTAAAAACATGCGCGCATAAGAACTTAAACTTTCCATAAAACGGCGTTGTCCTTCGGCATACAAAGTTCCAAACGCCAAACTGCTTTTGCCACTTCCCGACACGCCGGTAAAAACTACCAACTTATTACGCGGAATCGTAACGTCAACATTTTTTAAATTATGCTCACGCGCACCGGTAATTGCGATCTCTTCTAACATAATTAATTAGTATATCCCAATTTAAGATTTTTTTCAACAGACACTTAATCCGCATAAATTGAACGTGCAGCCCGATAAATTTTTTGAATGGTATTATCAACTTTCTTTTTGCTGATTTCAAAAATTTCACAAATCTCGTGATAGGAATAACCTTTGTAATAAGCATTAAAAATGCTGCGTTCCAAATCGTTACAGTGGTTTTTCAAAACTTCCCGTAAAATTTCCCACAGCGCCGTATCTTTCGGTTGAACCCCGGGGAACATTGGATCATCACTGCCAGGTTCGACCAAGGGTAATTTTTTCTCTTTGCGAATATAATCAAAAACATGATTTCTAATCACTACATAAGCATACGTTTCAAATTTTGCTTTACCTTGCACTTGATAAGTAACCTTAGCTTTCAAAAATGCTAAAGACCCTTCTTGCACTAAATCTTCTTCATCAATTCCAAAAATTCTATAGCGATGAATCAAATTACGAACAATCGTACGCACCAAACGTTCGTCTTCTTGGCCATACTCAAAATTCATTACAAGCCCCTTTGTCGGTTTACTTCATACAAAGCAATCGCGGTCGCACTGCCCACATTCAAACTGTTGACTTTACCATGCATTTGAATCGTTAAAATGCCATCGACCAACTTACGCGTTAATTGGTGGATACCATTACCCTCACTACCCATGACTAACGCGATTGGGCCTTTCAAGTTTACTTTGGAAATTTCTACACCACCTAATTCAACGCCATAAATCCAAAAACCTTTGTCTTTTAAACGTTGTATCTCTTGGTTGATATTGACCACCTTGCAAATCCGCACATTTGATGCCGCCCCTTGGCTGACACGCATCGCGGTATCATTGACGGTTACACTACGATTTTTCGGCAAAATAATGCCATCTACTCCCATGCATTCCGCCGTACGAATAATATTTCCTAAATTGTGCGGATCTTCTATACCATCCAAAATTAAAAACAAGGGTTGCTTGCCTTGGGCATAAGCACTTTCTATTACTTCTTTCAAATCGAAGTATTGATAATTCGTGACGTACGCCACCACCCCTTGATGATTTTTGGATTTGCTGATTTTATCCAAGGTCGCTTTATCAACCATTTGATAAGTCACACCGGACGCCTTAATGCGTTCAAACAAATTTTGGTCACGCATACTTTGTGACACCAAAATTTTATCAATCGTGCCGTTACCGTCTAAAGCCTGATTTAAACTATTTCTTCCTTCGATTAACATTAGTATTGAATCTCCTTCATGCGGGCAATATTTAACGCAGCATTAATTTTGCCCAAGTTACCGGTCAAGTGCCAAAAACCAATCAACGCTTCAATTGCCGTTGCACGCTTATAGTTCGCCAAGGTTGCGGACTTTGGCACATTGTTATTATGTGCATTGCGCGCGCGTTTCACAATGTCTTTTTCAATGGCGGTAAAGTTGGGTTCTAATTGTTGATAAATTTCACTTTGAAAATTCGCGCACTCATAAGTTGTGGCAATATTGTGCATTTCCCCCGCTTTGCTGTAATTAGCAACATTTTCCAACAGCATGACCGCCCGGATATTATATTGCCAGACCGCATCACCGACGAAAGCCAGATACAAAGGGTTTAATAAACTAGCGTCTTTTTCCGAGATTAAATTCATATATATAAGAATATCATTAAACATGGAAACTGTGCAATTTATTTTACAGCATCGTGGCATCGTAACCATCAACCACGAGTACACTGTTGACCTGAAACCGGGACAGGCCTTACAAATTAATTGGTTCCCAGACAACGACATAATTGTGTCTACCGCCCAACATAACACGTATTTTAACGCCACTAATACCACCCAGATTGCACCAAACACTTATTTAATACAAATTATCGACAAAACTGATTTACACGACTTACCGGTCAAATTCGACCGTAAACCCTACCTTGTCGCCGATAATATTGTGATTAACGAAGAACAAAAAACCTATCTCACCGCGGATGCCGTCGACGTCATGCCGGATGAAATTGTCGCCGCCCACGGTAACCGCGTTACCCGTGTTTTATTCAGTGGTGATAAAGTGGCCACCGAACATTACATCAAAAAAACAAAATAAAAACCGCCCTTGCGAGCGGTATCTCAAAGTCAAGTTTGGATTATTTTGCACAAGCATATTTACAATTTGCCATTTTGGCCAACAAAATCAATTTAACAGAACCGCGCTTAGCTTTACACAATGGGCATTCATCCCATGGTTCCGTACCAACCGCGCGATAACCACAATCCGCACACACCCACTCCACCGGCTGTTCTTTTTTATAAAGCGTTTTATTTTTCATTTGTTCGTACAGTTCGTTAAAAATTGTGCGGTGATACTCTTCAACTTGGCGAATCATTAAGAATAATTCGGCAATTTCCGGAAAACCTTCCTTTTTTGCTACTTCCGCAAATTTTGTGTACATGGCACTTTCGTCTTTTTCGTCCATGCCCGCCAACCTTAAATTCTCCATCAAGTCCCACTTTTCGCGGAACGGGAAACCCGCATTAATGCCAATGTTATCAATTTGCTTGTCTTCACCCTGTTGAATAAAGGTGTACAACATGCGTGCGTGGTTAAATTCCTGGTATACAATTTCGTCTACCACGTCGGCGATATTCTTATATTCGTTATACCGCGCCCCATACTCAATAAATTCGTATCTTGTCCGCGCTTGACACTCCGAAGCGTACGCCCGCGCCAAATTTTCGTAAGTTTGACTTTCTTTTAATTTCATAACTTCCCCTTTTACAAGGTTAGTTATTGCCAATTTTTATCCGCGCAAACAAAAAAAACCGCTCAAACGAACGGGTATTTTCATTTTATTTTTTCCTAAATTATATCTAAGTCAAAATTCTAACATTAAATTTTCGCTTCCCCTACCATTGTCTTGAACTTTATTTTGGCTTTTTTCATAATTTCTTTTTAATTCCACAAGTTTTGCCTCAACAACTTCTTGTGCAGTTAAATCATACTTTTTTTTAATGGTAATATTATCAATAGTAACACTACCACCATTTTTAATTATGTCATTTATGTGAAAGTGCACATTACTTATATTATTTCCAAAGCAAATTCCAGC
>JAFZUF010000111.1 GCA_017618475.1 Clostridia bacterium | reverse complement strand
TTGGGCAAATTAAACGTTGCAAAAAGAGTCCCGGGATTTTACACCGGGACAATTTCAACGGTCGTTATGCGCTTCAAGTATCGCTTAACTGTTTTCACTTCTACATGACATTTTCTGGCCATCACGGCCCAAGGTGTTTTGTTATCATACCATTTCAATAACTTGTCGCGATATGGGTCGAGTTTGTGTTTTCGTGTTATAGCCCCAAACGGACGACCCAAATGTTGACCCCGTTGTCGGCGTAATAACAACGCTTCCTTGGTTCTTTGGGAAATCATGTCGCGTTCAATTTCGGCAGCTAAACCAAATGCAAAAGCAAGTACCTTGGATTGTAATGAACCATCCATAAAGTAACCTTCTTTTACCGAATAAACCTTGACACCTTTGGCTGTTAATTGTTCGAGAATCCGGAACAACATAAACAACCGCCTACCAAGTCGCGACAGCTCGGATATGATAAGTGTATCGCCAGCTTGGATGTGTTTTATAAGCCAGCCAAGGTTTCTGTCCTTGGTTTCAACTACACCGCTAACATGGTCAATAATATATTTGTCGACCGTACAACCAAGGCTTTGGGCCTTAGAATCCACCCCAACCCGTTGGTTTTCTTCGTCTTGTTTAACCGTACTAACGCGGAGATATGCGTAAATCATAATTTACTCCTTTGCTTGAATGATTACACAATTAAAATATATGCCAAAAATGAACAACAGTCAATAGGACAAATGACCGGTCGAAAAAGAGTATATTATTATGAATCCACATTTATGTATATGTTATAAGGAGTAAATAATGCCTGATGATAACGAAAATGTAAACGAAACACCGGAAACACCAGCAACCGACCCTTCGTCCATTTATGGAGCAAACGAAGACGGTGAAGCAGGTTTGCGCGTCTCGGAAAATGTTACTGGCGACCCAACAAGTATTTATGGGGTAAACGAAGATGGCGAAGCTTGTATGCGCATTTCAACCGCGGTAACAAGTGCAGACCCAACAAGCATTTATGGTGTAAATGCAAAAGGTGAAGCGTGTGTTCGTGTTTTAATGGACGAAACGGAACCTGAACCGGAGCCGGAACCCGAACCATAGGGGTAAACAATGTATAAAAACATTGATAAAATAATGCATTGGGTTTTACTTGGTGTAATGGCCTTGTTGTTTTTGTTGTTGTTAACTGGTTGTGCAGCCAAATCCGAGGTTGTATCAAACACAGCTAACGCAGCAAAAGAAACAATTGCCATTTCGGTTAAGAATAATCCTGGTTGTGGTGAGGTTGGTACTGTTGCCACAAAACAAATAAATGTATTGGAAGAAAATTGCCAAAGCGAAATCAAAAAAGTCAGCAAAGACGAATGGAATAATGGTTTGCGGGTTGGTATCTTTGGTACCTTGTTGGTATTGTTTGGACTTGGTTTTGTATTGCGGAGATTTAACTGATGATGATGTATGAAGCCAGGGCTAACATGGCCGTGGTAACAATGATTGATGGATTAAAACAGGTTGTTGTACCGGATTGTCAAATATTGGGACAAGGTACAGCACCTGAATCAACGGGTATTATTATCGCGGATGGTACACGTTTCTGGTACATACCATTGGTTACAAAGGACTTGAAAACAGCTATTACTAAACTTGGTGACCTTTGTGATAAGGTAAAAGCCATTACCGACACGTTGGTTAGTAATGCGGGTAACCTCGTTGACAATTCATCAACATGTACCGGTGCGGCAGCATTTGTACCATCAGTTATAACAGGTACTCAAATTAAAATGGATGCAACAAGTGTTCAAACCGAGGCACAAGCCTTGAAAACCGAGATTGACCAGTTGGCAAACTCGCTGGCGTAATGTATATTATGTTAAGGATGTTAAGATGGCCACACAACAAGTAATTGATTATTGCAACAAAGTATTTTTAACCATTGGTACCGCTTTTCTGGCGGAGGAAGAAAAAACTTTACTTCCGGACACTTTGGATGATTTGTCGGTGGTATACACCAAACTTTTCGAAATACTTCAAGCTCGTGGCGAACAACCAAGTTTATTTGCTAAGTTAAATGCAAAAGCCATACTGGCTGATGTTACATTACCGGACGACACAGCAAACAAACAATATGATAGTAATATTCTTTTGGGATTTGGAGTGAACGTATGACGGAAATAATGCCAGTAAGAAACATTTTTGAGGAAATAGCATTACAATTAAAGGTTCGCGGCCAGTCAACCGACTTGGCTACGCCTTGGTTTCTGGACTTAAAACGTCGCGACTTTGTTTGGTTAAAGTTGATGGCTTTAATGCAAAAAATTATGACCGACTGTTATCGCTTCTCCACATCCATTGATAACAAGGACAAAGAATTATCATTATTCGATTCAGTTGTTTATAAAAAAGCCAATTATGGTTTAATCAGCTGGATAAGTTATTTGATAGCAACACAAGGTAATGAATACCTGGTGTATGACAATGGTATTATTCGTAAAGCAACCATTGATGAGCGCAAAAAGATTGATGAAGCATATAAAAAAGGTACCGACAAAAAACCTGGTGTTATTGTTGATTTTTCCAATTATGCATTGGGTAAATTGTTGCGCCACTATTTCCATCAATTGTATACCGTTGAGGATTCAAATGAAAAATCTATTGCGTTGGGTGGTTCGCTTCAATTAAAGTTTGCTGAGTTGCGTAAAAATATTGGTGTTAACGAAGGCCAATCAAAAACAATTCGCGGTCAAGCTACCGAGATTTGTATCGCAGCCAAAAATGGTAAACCGTTTGTACTTGATGCTGGCGATACATTCGAACAAACCGATGTTTCAAAGAATACCGATTTAACCACAGCTGCTCGCGACAAGATTTATCAAGAAATTGCTGCATTGTTGGGTTGTTTACCATCCTACATTTGCGGTATTGATGAAAAGACAAATGGTTCCGGTTCTTCGTATGAACGTTTGGATGGTCGCAACGAGGATATGATTAAAAACTTCTGGATTACAATATTTGAACCAATTGTAACAGAGTTGTTAAATGTTAAAATTGATTTTGTATCGCAGAAGTGGGAACAAATTAAAAATAACCTTGGTTCAATCTCAATGATTGAAGGTTTAGCAACTATACCAAACAACGTAAAGGCTTCGGTTATTGCGAAACTTATTGGGCCAGACAATGCGGTCGAAGTTGAATCCGACCTTGAAAAAGCCATATTGCAAGCGCTTGAAGAAAAGGCTAAACAGGACGAAGAAAACCGCAAATTGTTTGCCAATGCTTCGACCGATGATGAAGAATAATGGCTTATACAGCAAAAGATTTACGTATACAACCAGTGGGTTTTGTATTTAACCCGGACAAATATTTGCGTTCCATTTTACCCGCAGGTTGGGATGACAAACGTTTGTTGTCCATTAAAAATAACACCGTTGAGGAAACGGCTTTGTTATCACAAACTTTGGGCAATATGAAAGCAATGGGTTTAACCAACATGAAGGATGTTCGGGAATCCATTAACAATTTCAGTAAAAAATATGGTACCGGTTTAGCGGATACAAAGGTTTCAACCAAATTACCACACGGACAAGACTTGTTGCGCAATAGGGTTGAAGGTGCTTTGCTTTATGATAATGCTGTCAAAATGACCACAACACAAGTTGGTCGTGCTTTCCGGTGGCTTCCATCCGATGCAAAAGAACCAAGACATACACACATGTTGCGCTATGGTAAAGTGTTTGTTGTTGGCGATGGTCAATTACCAGAAGATGATGATTTTCCGGGCAAAGCTTTTGGTTGTAAATGTGCTTATGAATGGGTGGATGAAGCTCCATCCGAATACGTTGTTGGTTACGAGGACAATGTAAAACAATATAAACTAAGACAACGCGCCCACAAAATTGATGGAAGTGTAATGGATAATTACATGTTAAAAATGTTACAAGAACCATTAACCGGTGGTATGTTGTCGCGCGCAACAAAAGCACTGGATAAAACATACGGTGGTACTTCAATGGTTCGGTCGGTGCAATGGTGGCAAGACCATAACACAGCAACGGAACATGTGGACTTGTTAAAACCAGCAAAGACCCCATTTGAGCAAAAGGTTCGCGAGGACTTGTCAATCCCATATAATTATTTGAAGTTACCAAAACCAACCGTTTTGTATAGCGGTAAAAGCATTATGAATGTTGATTTCAGTAAAATACAAGTTGGAAGCAAAATATATTTGAAGTCTCCGGCCTTTGCATCACAAAGCAAAGAAGTGGCTATGAAGTTTGCTAAGAATAAAAATGTTTCGGTTATATGGCAATTCAATTTGCGCAAAGGTGCCAGAGTATTTCCTTCGCAATTGGTTTCCAGCTATCCGGAAGAACGCGAAATGTTAATCGCTCCATTAAACGGTTTTCGTATTACAAAAATTATTGGTGCAAAAACAAGGACACCCATTATAGTGCTTGAATCAGTTTCGAGCAAAGGTGGTTGGGTTGGAGTGAACATTTAGTGTATATTTTCTTGAAAGGAGCAAGTGGTTTGATTCGTCTAAGACCATTTGCATCTTTCGATGGAAGTGCGTGGCTTCGGCCTCAACACTTGAACGACGAAACAATGGTTCTAGTAACAAAGGAGTTAAACATGTCTGGAACAATTTTAGGTATGCATGTACAACGCGGTAAATTGGACGCTGTCGAAACAATGTTCACCGCAAGCGACATTGCAGAAGGTATCGCAGTTAAAATGACTGCAAAAGACACTGTTGCGGCTGTTTCCGCGTCAACTGACCATGTATATGGGATTACTGGTGGAAAACGCAGTGGTGTAGGTGTTGCTGTTGTCCGTCAAGGTAAAATCTGGGCTGCGGCTGATGATTCTTGTGTACCAGCAGTTGGTGCACCAGCATATGTCACAGCAGCTGGTAAAGTAACTCATTCTAGCACAGATGCTATTTTGATTGGTTACTTCACAGACGCTGAATTGCGTACAGATGGTATTCAAAATGTACCTTCCTATGCGGAAAACATCAAATGCGCACAGGTCTTTGTTGACTTATAATAATAAGTTAATTTCGGGTTTGTGTGGTTGAGGCCTGTGTAAGAACGAATGAAGCCGAATCCACATGGAGGACAGGTATGACCACACATTCTCCGCTTAACAAAGAGGTTCAATTATGCGTGAATTAAAATTAAAAAAATTACAACCATCATATTTTGGTAAAGCCGAAAAAAAGGTAGAACCAAAAGGTGATGCTGGTAAAAAAGATGAAGGCAAAAATGCTGACGTGAAACCAGAACCAGTTGTAAAAGATGTTCGTGGAAACGGTAAAAAATAATACCGCGAACAAATGTATATTATTTCGAATGGTGAAGCGTTAGCTACTTGTATTCTAAAGAAGCCAAGAGTGTTTCACAATTCGCCGGTAAACGGACACCGGGCAAAAGCGAACGTCCGGAATCTTAAATGAAAGGACTATTCTATGTCTACAAACTTTCGTGGTAGCGATAAGGAAGTAAAAGAACTGTTGAATCAGGTCGAACTTTCCTATCCATTGTTGGCTGCTCGCGTCGGTGTTATGAAACAACACAGCGTGAAAGATGCTGACAAAGTTACATTCACCACAATTGATTTGGATAAAGGCTCAGTTGTTCCTTCTTTGATGCATCCGGAAATGACGGAAATTAACCACATCAATGCAGGCACAAAATCTTTCAGCTTCCGTCCTTATCTGTTGGGCTTGAATTATCGTGTGTCTCACTTACAGTCCGAAACTGACACTTCTGGTGTTATTTCTGCAGCTGTTCGTGAATTGTCAATTTTGTTCGATACTCAAACCATTTTAGGTACAGCTTTGAACCAAGGTTTGATTTCTTCGAAATCTGCTGCCAACCCATTCTATGATGCGTTGACACAGGATACAACAATTAAAGCGGCTGCAACTGTTGATGCAAAAATTGCTGCTTTGAAAGCTGTATTTGCTAAGATTGAAGATGAATTTGCGACAAAGAACTCCGCACGTTCAATCGACATTTATTATTGGGGCGACGACTTAACAGCTATCTTCAACGGTAACAATGTTAATACCGATTCGACAATCTTGGCTGTTGCTCGTCAAGTGTTCACAATCCCTGTATCCTTCATTAAATTGCCAAAGTTGGCATTGCAGGCAAAATATATTGCTGGTGCAAAAGCTAACTCCTTGCCGGCAAACAATGGTATGGTTGCAGTTGACCCGAACTCAGTTCGCGTTGATTACGTCCAATTGCCAGCACCTGTCGCAAGCGGTGAAAATGAAGAAGAAGAATACAGCTGGTACAAAATGCGTACTGGTTCCGTTTCGGTTTTGCCAATTCGTGATGCTGGTATCGTTTTGCAAACTGTGGACTTCAGTTAATAATAAACTATTAACCAAATCAATCATTCTTCGTAGCGGACGGCCTTTCGGGGCCGTTCGTTATTGTATATTATTTCGAAGGATGATTGTACGCACAATGGAGCTTTAACATGGCAAATGAATCTTTATTATTGAATTTCGTTGTGCCAACAACCATAAAGGAAGCGGCACCATCCGCTGACCTGTCCTGGTTGAAAAATGTGATTGTTATAGCGCAACCAAAAAGCGGTTCTTCCGCTTCCGGTATTGTCGATTATACATCCGTTGCTGCTATCAAAACGGACACCGATTCAAAGTGTTTCGAATTGATGGAAATGGGTATGAAAAAAATATCGATTTGCTATGGCGCCACATTAGCGGACGCAAAAGCCTTGTTGGATGCGGATACAACTCATCGTTATATGACGGTGTTGATTGACCCCGTATTTACCGACATTTCTGCTGCGTTGGCCTGGACACGTGATTATGTGTTGGGTTGGCAATCATCCACGAAAGCAGATGCCAAAGCGGCTGCTGCTGCAAAAGATGTTTGCGCCTTCAATGATGCGACCGATACAACCGGTATTTTGATGTACCGTGCATTTGGTCAATTCTTGTCGCAAAACTCGTGGAAAGATTTACAGTTGACTCGCCTTGATGATAGCGATACTTATGGTATTACTGACATGGGTGTAGCCAACGAATTATTTGACGCCGGTGTTTCGTTTGCAATAACAGACCCGGAATATAAAACTTGTTTAGCGTTGTTTGCTGCTGGTGGCAAAACCATTACAGCACCATACATTTCACGCCAAGCTAAAATCCAAACACAATCGTTGTTTGTACAATATTTGTCTTTGCGCAATCCTAAATGGACAAAACGCGAAGCCGGTATGATTGAAAGCTACTTGAATAACCAGGTAGACCAAATCTTCGTACAAACCGGATTGGTTAATCAATTACGTTTAGTGGTTGATTTGGATACTACGGAAGGCGATTGGTATGTTGCTGGTGTATTGGAAATCGAAAAACCGAAAGCAATATGGCGCATGAAGCTTGATTTTTATCAGGACATCATAGAAGGAGTGTAAGATGGCTAGAGTTGCTGAAACACAAATCCCAAAACAAATTCGTGATGTGGTGGTCGAAGTCGGTTTCGTTGATGGAACACCTATTGCCTTCACTTCGGTTGACCAAGTGGATTTCACATGGAATGAAAGCCGTGGTGTAGCCCAAGGTTATAGTAACGCGCGCAACAGAGGTTTCGGTATTGCATACCTTGATTCCAAAGCTGCAGACCGTTGCGATGTAACCGTGGTTGAATGTTCTGTTGAATTATACAACCGCATCAAAAAAGCTTGGGAAAACGATGAACGTATTGATATTTATATCACACAAAATGATTCGAAAGACCGTTTCGTGTTTAATAATGCGGAAATCGTCCAAAAGCCAGCGCAACAAACAATCGGTATCGGTAGGGACACAATTCAGTTCCACCTTGTTGGCGATTCGTTTGATGTCGAAACAAGTTTTGGTGAATAATAAATCCAATTTATGGTAAAAAATAACACCCGAGGGGGTGTTATTTTTTTATGTTAAGGGCTTCCATAACCATTCGCCTAAATGTTAAAGCGTCCTGTTCGCCATTTTTTAACAGGTTTTCAATATATGAAACCTTGTTATACAGGTCATCATAATTATTCCATAACAATTCAACATAAGCCCACGAAGCAACTTCATCCAAATTAAAATCCAAGGTTGCAAAACGTGATACCACACGGAATACTTTTTTACCTTCGCTATTTTTGGTGAATGTTCCAGTGTTGGCCATATTTGTTTTTGTTACGAAACAAACCATTCTACCTTCTTCGGGCCAATGTTCGTTGTCAATGGCCATGTGATGAATTTTATAAGGAGCCATTATTGTTCCTCCGTCATTTTACCAGGGTCTTCTTCAACCCCTTCGGTATCTTCTTCATCTTCTTCACCATCTTCGGCTGCTTCAGCATGTGCTGGTTCAAAATAGGATTTGATGGTGCTGGCCAAGAAAGCCGTCAAACATTTATCTTCATTTGGTTTATTGGTTACTTGAACCACCTTTTCTGTCAATGCTGTCCAACCCAAAATCAAATCAACAACGGAAGTGTCGCGCAATTTAATACGAATACCGGTAATGTCGGCTTTATCTTGTTCACCATAATCCATTTCAATCAATATTGCTCTTGTGTTTTTATTTTCTGGCATGTTATCGCTCCATTATTTGTTGTACATGTTTATAAGTGTCCTCAATATCCTTTTCGTTTACTGGTGGCACTTCCCCCGGCTTAAAGGAATTTACCCAACGGTCGGCTAAATCCTTGTACACCTGTTTTCTTTTGGTTGGGGTTGTTTCAGTTTGAAACGCCCTTACCATAAAGTTTCTGTAACGCATCATTTGTTCACTCCTTTTTTGCGAAACAACCATTTTACGGCGTTGTAAATGTTCATCCACCAAGGTTTCAACACCAACATTTCAAATACTTCCTTGGTGTTGTGTATTGTTAATGTTGAACCATCTTCAAACCTTAACTGTAGCAAATCATTTACCGGCATTGATTCTTCAATCCAAATAATTTGCGACACATTTATAAGGTATCTACGGCCGTGTATATCATACACATAAATAAACTTATACATTGATTTACTCCAACGGTGTACCATCATCGTTTGTTACGGTTAAACATTTCCTGGATGCTAAATAATCGCACAAATGGACAAACTTTTGTTCATGGGTTTTCATTTCCGGAAGTACCATTTTCTTTGTCCTATAATCTTCACGCCATTGTCCCATGTGTGTGGAAATAAGTTCGCAAACCAAATCACAATAGTCACGGCCATTGATGGGCCCAGGTCTTTCACCTTCCGCGGCTGCATCATTTGCACAGGCTTTAACCAAATCACAAGCAATCAATGGATGTGTGCTCATTGTAAAACCACCATTTTCATAACCACGGCGACCACTTTTGCATGTATCATGTAATATAAGGGCCGAAATAATGGCGTCCTTGATTGGTAATAAACCGGTAAACATATTTAATTGCAACAAATTGTTTGCAATCTTAACCGCGGCCTTGGTGTGGCGAACCAAACCACCTTGACCCAAACTGTATTCCGGATGATATTTGCCGGTTGATGATGCTGGTACTTCGAAAAAATAATCGGCTACATTTTCCAAACAACGCGAAACAAATAATCTACGTTCCGCATCCTGGATTAACATCAATTCTTGTTCGAAGGTTTCTGTTTTTCTGGACATTCATTCTCCTTTTGTATAAGTTTTAATTCGTTAATTATTTCGAAACCACATAATTCCAGCCGGCGTTTACCAACCAGCGCATCCCTGGCATTCTTAAAATACCAATTTTTAACTCCTGGACGGCCATCGGTTGACCAACAACGAGTTTGTATTACGGTGTCATACATGTTTTATCTCCAAAGTTGGGTTAATATCGTGTATCATGGCCGCCATTTTAACATATTCCATAATTTCCTTCATGCATTTTTTGTATGAACCCTTATAAACATTGTCGGCCCGATACATGTTTCCAATAAATGTGTTCATTCTATACTCAAAATCCGGATTTTGGGGTTCATTTCTGCCGAATTTATCGAATTTGAACTCCTTTTGTAAGGCCACAGCCAAATAAATATGCCGTAAATCGCGTTTTTTTCGCGCTATATGCGCGATTTCCGGAAAATCCTCACCGTAACTAAGCTGTAAAAAAATAGGCGCTTCTACGATTAAAATATCGAGTTTTTTGAGAATGTGGTCGAATTTATGGTTTTCGAGGTATTGGGCTGTAATAATGGATAACTGGTCTTCCATACGCCAATCGTTATTGTATGTCCATAATTTGGCCACCTCGTGGCACATTTCAACACGTAACCCGGTTTTTTTAATGGCGGAAAACAATTCCGCGGCAAAAGTGGACTTACCGGTACATGGATATCCGTAAATCTCAATTATCGTCGCCATCTTTTTCCTCCTTATAAACCGGGTCTGCGTATTTTTGACCAGCCAAACCGGCATACAACTTCTTCAAATATTTAATTGCATTGTCCACACTTTTATCGCTTCCATAACGCTGAACAACATCTTGAAGGTCACCCAACATTTGGTCAATACCAATGTATTTAGCATATTCCACCTTCATCAATTCACGAACCACCAAGAAACGATTTCCTTCGACATATTCCAAAAGCACATCATTGTATTTATCAATGGTTTGTTTCTTGGTCATAAGTTTGCGTTTGTTGGTATAAGCCGTACCACCAAACTTATCGCTATTTTCTTCGTTAATGGTTTCGTATAACAAAACTTGTTGTTTACCATTTGCATTCAAGCAACCCGGAACACGTGTATAAACGTGGCTGCTTCGTGTTCCAGGGTCGGCTTCACCTTCGAAATAATGTTCGTTATACCAATCCCAAATCTGGCGGTAACGTTCTTCGCTTGTTACATTCTTATCCAGTGTAACAATAAAATGGATGGACTTGTTGCCAGTAAACACCGCACGTGAAATGATTGGTTTTACTTTGTCCAGTATTGCCAATTGTTCTTCGTATGTTTTATGGTCAAATTCAAACATTAAATTCTTGCGTTGGACATTTTTGCATGTTGTGTATGTGTCTGTGCGGTGTGCATCGGACAAAGGATTTATTGAAATGCGATTACCTTTTGGGTCTGGTTCAAACGAATCATTTAAGCGGACATACACATCGCCACTAGTTGAAAACGAGTTGCGTAATTCATCCATAATTGCATCGCGGTCTAAAGCTTCGCGCCAATTATCAGGAAAACCATTTTCACCCAATATCCAACCATAAGTTACGTATGGTATTTGACGGTTAATATCGCGCTTGTTGTTTTTATCAACCACTTCCAAGGTTAGCTTTTCACCATAACCTTCCTTGACCGGCAACAACCCAAATGTTTTACCGCGGACAGCTTCACTATTTTGGCGCAACGATTGACGTGCACCAGTTATACCAACAATGTGAACGAAATCCCAAACTTCCATACCTTCGGTTATATCATCCGGAAGTTCATCATTTAACATCTTTGGTAACAACTTAGCTATGAATGGTGGTTTGTTAATTGATGGACGGAAAATACCTTTGGTTTTAACACCACCTTCATTGGTTACCGTATAATAATTGTTTACATCGCGCTGGTATAAAAAGTTAAAGTATTCGGCTTCCAAACCAAGGCGTGTACGTTCTTCCCATCTTTTGCAAATGTCCTTCCATTCATCGTTACCATTTTCTTCAAACATAACACCGTCGGTATTAACCTGTACAATTTTATAACCAGCATCACCCAACCATTTCATCAAGGCTGTTATAAACAACTGTCCATAAACACAAACCGATGCGCGCATCATTGGGTCGGCTAAATCATAATGTTCCGTTCCCATAGCACCGTATGTGGAGTTCAAGATAATTTTGTATGCAATTTGCATTGGGTTCTTTTCACGTTTCAACCGGACACGTGTATTCAAAATATCTTCATAAGCATCCACACCAATTGAATTACGGGAAAACAATTTGTGTTTAATCATAAGCGATGGATATAGCGAGGTCACGTCCACGTCAATCAATTTAACCCCTGGTTTACTTTTGTAACCGGGTATGGCCCCGTGTAATCCACCAACACCATATTGGCATGTTAATCCGGCAATAATAAATTCGGTTGATGGGATTTCCGTATCATGTTGGTGTTTAACATAGAAGTCATAAACTTCCTGTGGTACAAAACCATCGCTGTTATCCGGCAATACATAAGCTTTGTCCGATACAAACCCAAGTGGATTACCTAACAAATGGTTGGTTATGTATGCGTGTGTTTTGTGCAGGAACTCGCGTTCTGGAAGATTGTATGCTTCCAACAAACACATGTACGCCTTGTATTCGTTTTTAAGGTTTGTGTCCATAAACAATTTGCGGGTGTATTCGGTATCGGTTAAGCAGTATTGTTTGGTTAATGCCAATTCCTCGTCGGTTAATTGTCTATCCAATTCGAAGTCCACCTGTGATTCAACCGCGGCCATGTGGTAGTAATAAATCTCGGCATGTTTTAAGGAAGTAAACATTGCCAATACACCAGCAGATTTACATTGTGTTAAATCCCATGTTGGTGGTAACAAATGTTTTTGTTTGAATGAAACCATTCGGTTACCGTTTATCATGGCCATACTAAGTTCGTACGGATTCAAACCAATTAAACAAGCCTGTAAAATATTGTTATCATAAAAACCATTGTTGTATCCAATCAATTGGTATACTTCCTTCGAAATAAATTCACGAAGGGCTTCATAATTGTTTACAATGGTAACTTGTTTGTCGCCGTCCCAACTGATAAAGCAAAACATCCAGTCATGCTTAAAAACTTCGCAGTCGTAAAACCAAATTGTTTTGGTTTTATCAACCACAAATGGTTGTAAGTTTGGATTGTATTCATCCACGAAAACACGGTTACCAATGTAATTCATACTTGTTCCTTTACTTGTTCTTGGCTCGTTCCAAGCTGCGTCCTATTATTTAGCCCAAGCATTGCCATAAACTGTTAAGTGTTCACGTGGACTAAAACGGTAACCTAACTTCCAACATAGGTCGGCCACATATTGGGCATTCTTTCTGGAGCGTTCATCCAACACACCACCTTCCGGCATTAAATAAACCGGAATTGTATACACCGTTCCAAATTGGAAATGTGCAACCGTATTAACAATTTCATCAACCGGTGTGTTTTCATCGGCAACAAACTTTAAGTATGTTTTATCCGGACTTGTTTCCAACAACGAATGGACTGCATCACGGTTAATGGCCAATGTACGTGGGTTTCCGGATGTCGATAATTTTGGTGAAATGGAAAACCAAAGATTGAAATCATGCGGTGCATTCTCGGTTAACCAATGTTGGTTCCAACCAAGTGTACCATTTGTTTCAAACATAAAATCATGAAAATGATATGTGTTGTATAACACGGAAATAACTTCAGCTAAATCTTTTTGGCGCAACAATGGTTCGCCACCAGTAAACACAACCAGACGTGGCTTAAAGTTACTTGCCTTTAATATTTCATCAGCCAGTTCATCAGGAGTATACATTTTGCAAAAACGCATACAAGCTGGATGTATTGCTGGATATGAATCGCAACCAGTTTTTGCCAATGGTAAATCTTTTAATTCCTTGGCTGCAGCAAATTCCGGTGAGGCAATAATTTCATCGGCCTCATTTGATAATTCACCTTTGGGCATTCCAAAGCCGCGGCAATTTAAGTTACAACCAAACACTCTAACAAAAACAGCAGGTGTCCCAACCAGAGCACCTTCACCTTGAATTGTGTTACCAAATAATTCGACAACCGGTATTTTGATTCCCATATTTTTCTCCTTTATAAATCGAGAGCAGTTTTTCAATTGGGTGCTCAGCCAACGGTCGCGTTTAGTTTGCTGTTTTGGGGTTGCTACCTTTCCGTTGTCCAACCTTGTGCACGAATCCCTAACACCGTGCCCCGCCCTTACGATTTTGCGGGTAGTAGGTAATCACGCGAAACCTGGGTTCACCACAGATACAATGGTGTTTATCGGGTACCCGAGCCGAAATCCCTATTTGATTCAATATTGGTGGGTACATGGAACCAACAACATGTAGGCCAGCACGCCAACTAGCCCACCAATCTCTATTTAACACCCAAACTTTTCAATTTGTTCATTACAAATGGATAAACAATGTTCGGTGTCGTTTAAGTAGTTACCCAAATATTCGGCGCATTGTTCATATTTACTTTGGCAATCCACCAAACCCGTTATGTATTTGCGGTCATATTGGGCTTGTGTTGCTGCTCCAAACAAAAAAATCATTACAGCAACGCTAACCATTAAAATAAAATTCCAAACAAAATCCCATCTTGACATGTATATCTCCTTATTCGCCCGGTACTTCGGTACCACCAAACAACGTTACAACATCATCCTTTAAGTTAACCAATGTTGTGACCGCGGTAGCATTTGCTGTGAAGAAACCATTTTTGATTTGTAAATCCACAACAATGTTTTCCAGTTTTTTGTCCGGTGCATGTTCTATCAAGTTATCAATAATGGCTTTGAATGTCGCCAATGTTATTTTTTCCCGCATATTAAACTCCTTTAATAATCGTTTGCTGGAATGTGTGTCCAGTACCACATTAAAATATCTGTTGCTGTATCCATTATAAACCACCTGTCATATCAATAATGTTAATTAAAACCACATTTTCTGGTGAAACAAAATCGTTATCGTACTTTTTGTTACAAGCCTGGGCCACCACCAATTTAATGTGGGGTATTTCGTCCAATTTTAGTTTTTCCTTGGCTTCAATCGGCATGTCCCCGGTTACTTGTCTTCCACTATCATACGTTGCTTTGAATGTTACAAAATAACACCGCATAATTAACTCCATTTGTCCATCAAACGAGCCAAAGGTTGCATCGCTTTTTTTATCATTGGTTGTTTTAATACACGTGTGTCGCGTTCAATGGGTTGAATCCGGACATATTTTAATTGGCGCAACCGGATATGATATGCAGCACTTTGTGGTGTGGCGAAAGCAAATGCCTTATTTGGGTCATCCGTCCAACGGCATTTATTTCCGCGAACATTGCGGAAATAAATTATGTTACCGTTGGTTAAACTTTTGGTTGTAATTACGAATAATTGTTTTCCCATACTATTTTCCTTCCATAATCATTTTGTGGGCTTCTTCAACAGCAATCATCCAATCATATTTTTCTTCCTTGGTTTCCGGTTGTTTAATGGTCAAATCAATATTGTTGGCCATTGACATCAATTTACGTGCCAAGGTGTTGAGAATGTCGCGCTTTTCAATACGGGCCATGATATCGCGTCTAAATATGTTCCATTCACGAATAAAATTAACCCAAATGGAATCGGCGCCATACATTTGCAAATCATATTCTTGTTCCGTTTTATCTGGCATTTTACGAATCAATTTACCAGCATATAACAAATTGTCGCGGTTGCTATCGTTACCGGTAGCGCTAAAAGTAAATTCATCATCCAGTTTAATAAAGGCATCAAAATAATGACTCATAAATTCGGAGCCACCATTTTTCTTAAACGTAACAAGGAATCCAAGACGGTTGCACAATTCCTGTACTTTTTTGATAACCTCGTCGCGTTTATCCGGTTCGGTTGTTGGTGTTGGTTCTACGGTTGGTTTGTCGTCCAATATTGTGTTATTCATCAAATACTCCTTTGTAGTATTGTTGGTTGTTAATGGTGCGAAGCAGCTGGAGAAATAGATTTGGACAATTCATTTGCTGCTTCACATAGGCCTGGGTGGTGGGATTCGAACCCACATCTCCGGATAGTCCGG
>JAFZUF010000110.1 GCA_017618475.1 Clostridia bacterium | reverse complement strand
GCGCAATCGCAATACGCTGTTTCTGACCACCGGATAATTCATTCGGTCTACGTTTACCATAACCAATTAAATCAACTTGTTCCAATAAAGCATTAACCGCCGCTTTGTCCGCTTTCTTACCTTGCAATTCTAACGCGAACTCAATGTTCTTTTCCACGGTAAATTCGGACAAAATGTTGTACTCTTGGAAAATGAAACCTAAATAAGTATTGCGGTAAGAGTCAAAATCCTTTTCCTTAAAAGTCTTGGAACTTTTGCCATCAATGATAATTTCCCCGCTATTGAATTTGTCCAAGCCACCCAGCACATTTAACAACGTCGATTTACCACTACCGCTCTTTCCCAACAAGAACACCATACCCGTATCACTAAATGATAAGGAAATGTTATCCAGCGCCCTTACCGGCTCCATCTTTTTGGATTGGTAAATTTTGGTTAAGTTTTTAATTTCTAACATAGTAATTAGAATTTACCATAACTTAATTATTTTTCATAATGTATTTTATTTAGCATGATTAAATCAATATTGCGTTTTCGCTACGACGATTTCCGTTAAATAATTTGGTTTTTTTGATTTGTTTTTATTTGTTCTTTCATAGTCGGTAAATAGATACTCTCGGTAATTTTTGACACGACGAATTTCAAAACCATGATTACTTAAAATTTCTTTTAGTTGTTTCTCAGATAAAAACTGTCTAGTTTGAATTCTTTCTTTTTTCCACTGTTCATAATATGTCGTCATATTAGTTTTTTCATCATATGAAATAATAAATTCAGGTTTAGTCAATTCCCATTCTTTATTATTTCTGGCAACAACAAAAAATAAACCATTTGGTTTTAAAACACGAAAAATTTCATTCAGTGCACTGTCAAGTTGTTGTTTACTTAAATAATGTAAAACAAGCCTAGCATAAACAAAATCAAAAGTATTATCCCGATAAGGCATTGGCTTGGATACGTCTTCAATTTTAGTTTCAATCCTAACTTTTTCAGGGAACTGAGCAATCTTTTCATTAGAAAACTTTAAACCCTTTTCATCTACCGTTGTAGCTATTACACGAGCCATTGGACATTGACGTGCAAGGTTAATTTCGGCAGACCCACCAGTACTAATACCAACAGACAAAATTTGGGTAAAATTTTTATCCAATAATTTCATCGCTCGTTTTTCGCTTTTGGATGGTTTAAAAATTGTTTCCATTATTTCCTGATTTTTGCTAACTCTTTCATCAAATCTTCTGGCGTATTAACCACAGTAAACAAATCTTCGGGTTTAACCTTATAAGGACTGCCGCCCATACCAGTTTTGGTAAAACCATTTTGATTAATAAAATTAAGGAATTCAATTTGCTTATCCCAAAAACCTTCAAAGTTGTATAAAAATAACTTTGTATTAATTTCCCCCGAACGCAATGCCTCCACACTTGCCCAAAATTCATAAGTTGTTCCAATACCACCGGGAATAAAAACAATCGCATCACTGTTGTGTGACATAGCATCTTGGCGTTCGCCAATCGTTTCCAAAATCACAACTTTATCGGTTGTCATTCCGTTCAAATCGTCAATGTACGTTTTTGGCAAATATAATGTATTAGGCTTTTTACGTTCGACATAAACTTGATGTATAGCCGCCAAAACACCAAATTGGTTACCGCCCCAAATCAATTCAATATCATGGTCACAAAATAACTCACCTACACGTCGCATGCAATTCAAGAATTTGGCATTCGTCCCTGGGTTAGTTCCACCACAAACACAAACTTTCATTTTATCTCCCTAAAACAAACAAGTGGTTCGCATAATCTAAGATTGCATCCACTGTCTTTAATTTAATAATTTTTTTATTTTCTACACCATCCAATTCTGGCACTTCAATGTTACGATTAACTACTTGAGCAAGCAATGTTTCAAAACCTTGAATCATTAAATCAATCATTTCCTTATCAACCGCTTTGCGTTGTAAACGCGTTACAATACGTTCGGAAAACGCCAAAACGCTGGCGACGTTACGTAATTGCTTAGCCACAGGCCTTAACGCACTAGCCGACGGTGCAATGTTTTTTTCTTGTTCATCCATTAACTTTTCCTGAATTGCTTCCCAATCTATATTTAAACCAACCAACGTTGCAGTCGCAAAATCCAAACTGCCCCACATACCAATATATGCTTTTACTTCATTATCAAGTTGTTCTTTTTCTTTGGGGTCAATTTCAGCAGGTGTATCTTCGGCGGCAACAACTTCATTTTCGACAGCATCGTGCTGTTTCATCCGTCCTTGGTAAAATTCTAAATTGGATGCGTAAAAGTCATTGTACTCCGACAAAAGGTCTTCCGCCACGGGAATTTCCACCTTTTCCCCCACTTGGTATCCGTTCACGTACGCTATCTTTAACACAAATTTCATTATATGTGTTTGACGAAATTTCGTCAAACATTATAATTTAATCAATGATTTATTTAGACAACGCTGCGACAACCAAACTTAACCCGACCGCCTTACAAGCCATGCAAGACGTCGAACAAAATAATTTTTTCAATGCCAATACCTTGTACCGTGCCGGTGTGCAAGCATCTCAAATGATTGACCAAGCGCGCACCACTCTTTTGCAAAAATTACATGCCACCGGTGGGCAATTAATTTTCACCAACACCGCCACTCAAGCCAACCACTTAATCATGGATTATTGTTTACGTCGCCCAACCAATCATTTAGTTATTACCGCCGGCGACCACAATTCCATTTACTTATACGCCAAAGAACGGGAACAACGTGGCTACACGGTCAACACCTTACCACTCAAAAAAGACGGCACCATTAACCTTACTAACTTAGATAAAGTTATTACCGACCAAACCGCATTAGTCATGTTTAGTTTGGTCAACAGTGATATTGGCACCTACCAAGATGCCGCCGCATTGGTTACTGCTGTACGTAATCTTAATCCCAAGGCACACATTCATGCCGATGCTGCTCAAGCCTTTGGCAAATTTGATTTCGACGTAACTAAATTAGATTTAGACAGTGTAACAATTTGCGGCCACAAAATTCACGGACCAAAAGGTGTCGGTGCTTTGTGGGTACGTGCCGGAATTAACATTGAACCACCACATGGTACGTTAAACAACGCCGCGATTGTGGGCTTTGCCACTGCCGCGAATAACTTTAATTGCCCTGCAGTTCCTTCCTTACACCAATATCTTATTGAACACTTACCCGCTGGTTGCCACGTCAACGGTATCAATAATAATCCTTATATAACTAATATTGCCTTGCCCGGCGTTTTCGGTGAAACCGTACTTAATGCCTTGTCCGCCCAAGAAATTTACGTTGGCTTAGGTTCGGCTTGCGCATCACACGCCAAAGGCAATCGCACATTAGATGCGATAAAATTATCACCCCAAGCACAAAAACAAGTCTTACGGGTCAGCCTTGGCATGTACAACACTTTAGACGATATCAAAACATTCTTAACAGCTTTACAAACGATTTTGATGGCGATACGCAGCCACAATGTTCTTTAATAAGAACGCAATCGTCAAAGGTCCAATACCTCCAGGTACCGGCGTAATCGCGCTTGCTTTTTTGGCGACGTTTTCATAATCAACGTCACCAACCAATTCACCGTCAGGCAAACGGTTAATACCCACGTCAATCACAATGGCACCTTTTTTTACCATGTCAGCGGTTAATAATTTCGGGCACCCTGCCGCGACAACAACTACATCGGCTAAACGCGTAAATTCGGCCACATTGTGCGTACGACGATGACATAATGCCACGGTCGCGTTTTGATTATTTAATAATAATGCAGTCGGTCGCCCCACGATACGACTACGTCCCACCACAACCACATTCTTGCCGGTCAAATCCGGACACACACTGTTAATCGCATATAAAACCCCTTGCGCCGTACACGGCACCAAACCATCTAAGCCTTCAACTAAACTGGCGGCGTTGGTTAACGTTAAACCATCCACGTCCTTCTGCGGGTCAATTAAATTTAATACTTCATTCAAACGGTCGCCCACTACTGCCGGCGGTACCGGTAATTGCAATAAAACACCATTGACATTTTTATCCGCCGACAAGCGACGAATTAATGCGGTCAAATCTTCGTATTGGCAGGTTGCCGGTAAGGTGTGCAAAGTAAATTCGATGCCAGCTTTTTCACAAGCGCGTTGTTTGTTGCGCACATAAATTTGGCTGGCTGGATCGTCACCCACCAACACTGCGGCAAAACGCACCACGCCACCTTGCGCTTTAATCTTTTGGACTTCTGCGGCAACTTCGATGCACACCACCGCTGCTAATGCTTTTCCGTCAATAATTTGTGCCATGCCTTATTATACCTACACACTGCCAGTTTTACAAGTTTTTGTTTTTAATTGGAGGCACGGGCCAGAATCGAACTGGCGCATAACGGTTTTGCAGACCATCGCTTTACCACTTAGCAACCGTGCCAAACTGTGAATATTTTATTATATACAAAAACATATCGGCTTGGCAACCACAATCTTTCTCACAGCTCATCACTATTCAAATCTTCCACATTGTCGCAATCATATGTTTGTAGTGCAAAGCCCAGTTTTTGATAGCTGGCGGCGGTTCCACCCAACATAATTTGTTCTGTGCCATACTTACGGCGAATGCGGTCAAAGACATCATCAAGAGCTTGGTTTTTGGCTTCGTCATTAATGTCCGCCAATAAATTAGTCTGTAAATTCGGCGCCGTGGTTAAATTGCCGACCGCAATCCGCAAAGCTCGTACCGGTCGAAATGGCTTTTGAATCCATAATTGGTTAAAGACTGCACTGGCGGTGCGCCGAATCGTCAACACCGCGTGCGTGGGATAAGGCAAGCTGGTTTGTGCGCCAATCCAATGTAAAGCGGTATCCTTAATTGATAAATGCACCGTGTACCCTTGCAAATTTTGTTGCCTTAAACGATAAGCAATTTTTTCCGCTAATAAATATAACACACTTTCCACTTCTTTTTTACTGGTCAAATCAAACGGCAAAGTTGTACCATTACCTACACTGCGTGGTAACTCATGGTCAAAATAATCATTCACATCACTGTAATCTTCGCCCCGTGCCGCCGCAATTAACTTTTCCGCATTAATACCCAAAAAACTTTTTAAAACTTTTACGTCAAAGTTTGCTAAGTCGCCAATCGTTTGTACATTTAATTTCGTCAATAACGCTTGTGTCTTTTTACCGACAAATAACAAATTACCGAGTGGTAACGGATAAATCATTTGCTGATAATTATCTAACGTAATCGCCATCACTTCGTCGGGCGCAGCCAGGTCGCTGCCCAACTTAGCATATGTTTTGTTAAACGACACCCCAACCGAAATTGTCAAACCCAACTCGTCTTTTACAGCGCGGCGAATTTTATCCGCAATTTGCAGACCATCGCCAAATAACTTTTGGCTGTGGGTCACATCCAGCCAACATTCGTCAATGCCAAAACTTTCCACTTGGTTGGTAAAACGATAATAAATTGCTTGCACCTTTTTACTATAACTTTCGTAAGCCGCGTAATCAGTTGGCACAATTTGAATTTCCGGACAAATTTGTCGCGCTTGCCAAATTGCCATGCCGGTCTTCACCCCCATACGCTTCGCGTTTTCACTTTTCGCGAGCACAATTCCTTTCCGTAAACTGGGATTACCACAAACCGCAATGAACTTTCCTTTTAATTCTGGATGACAAATCATTGCGACCGAAGCGAAAAAATTATTCAGGTCACAATGCAAAATCACGCGCGATAAATTACCTTTCGATCGGGAATGAAACATACACCGCCAACTAAATCCCATAATAACATGATTTCCGAAAAAGAAAAAATCATAATAAATTGACAATTATTAACCATAAGTATATAATACAAAAATATTTGTGTTTTGCCTTGCAAGACCCTGTAGGAGTTATAATAAATGAAAAAAAAGCTAAACACCGCAGAGGTAGAACTTACTGATGACCAAGCAATTGATGCAATTCACGCGATATCTCACACTACGCGTCAGCCTCTTGTGTATAAAAAAATTAGCCGTTACGGTATTATTAACCCAAAAGTTAAAAGTTGGCTTAGTATTTTTGAAAAACTAGGACGTAAAACACGTACAAGAGAAGATGAAGTTATGCATACTGAAACGGTACAAATTCTCAACCGTTACAACAAACAAGAAGACAAATTGTTTGATCTTTTAAGGGACTGGTCACGTTTTACCATAATTATTCCCGATTACGATGCAGCCCCTGCATTAATTGCTAACTTTTTAGCCGAATTTGGCGGTGACATTGAAATCCATAGCAGACCCGATTATTTTGCCATTCATTGGCACGGCAAATACAAAGGCGTCAATGTGGAAGTTCAATTTCACACTGAAAAATTTGCAGAATTAAAATTGGCTACTGATGCTTTTTACCATTTATATAAAGATGTTGTAATTGAAAAAAACTCCAAAATCGAAGACGAATATAATCGTAAGCACAACAATATTACCCAATATTGTCAAATTGTTTACAAAAACAGTAATTTCTTAAAAAATATTATTAAGGTGAATGAAGTAGTTAATGTTTATAAATCACGTCAAAAAAATTCAAACAATGAATCTG